>CAQNVT010000144.1 GCA_948844705.1 uncultured Dorea sp. | reverse complement strand
ACCTGTGCGCCAACCTGGGCGGATGTTTCGTGGATCTGATGGACGGGCGGTACCGCATCAACCCGCTGATTCCCTGCATGATCTTCGGATGCTTTCTTGTGGCATGGACGGTTTCGGTTATATATTTTATCAGGTCGCGGTGAATATACACTTTACGGCATTGCTCCTGAAGCGCCGTGAGCTCGTCCTTTTTGCAGATGCTCTCAAGCTTAAGGAGGGGCACTTCAGAAAGAAATCTCTCTACCATGGAAATCTCCTGCTCCGCAGTCATATCCTCCATGCTGATCCGCATCAGAAACCGATCCATCTGCGCCTCCGGAAGTGGGAAGGTACCCAGCGTTTCAAGAGGATTTTGTGTAGCGATAACAAAAAACGGCGGCTCAAGCGTCCGCGTCTTTCCGTCTATCGTTACCTGTCCCTCTGCCATACATTCCAAAAGGCAGCTCTGCGTCTTTGGCGTTGCACGGTTGATCTCGTCGGCAAGCAGGATATTGCAGAACACCGGTCCCTCCCGGAATGTAAATTCTCCCTTTTTTGAATCAAAATAATTAAGCCCGGTCACATCTGACGGAAGCAGGTCGGGTGTAAACTGAACTCTTCCGAACCGTGCATCGACAGATTTTGCCAGAGATTTTGCAAGCACTGTCTTACCGGTTCCGGGCACATCCTCCAGAAGTACATGCCCTTTTGCAAGGAGGGCCGTAATAAGAAGCTTTGTCGTCTCTTCGTTTCCGATTATAACTTTAGAAATATTGTTTTTAAGCTCGTTTAGCAGGCCGGGTTTCATTTTAGATACCCGCTGCCTGGCGAAGCGCCTTTGCAAGCTGGTCCGGACAGGATGTAGGTTTGTTTCCGCATGTGATTCCCTCCATGCGTGAGATGGCGTCGTCTACCTTCATTCCGCGTACAAGGCTTGCAATACCCTGGGTATTTCCGTTGCAGCCGCCGACAAATTGTACATTTTTTATGGTGTCCCCGTCAAGCTCGATCTTGATTGCGCGTGAACAGACGCCTCTTGGTATATATTCCATATGTAGTTCCTCCTTTATGATATGTATTGTATAGTATAATAGCAGAAAATAAGGAGGAATGCCACACTTTGTAAGAAAAGTTTTGCGCAGGGAGTAAAGATACGGTACAATAAAGAGGAAGTTTTATGAGAGTGTGCTCTCGGAAAGAAGGAGGAAATTATGATAGGAATTATCGGAGCAATGGAAGAGGAAGTCAGCGCCTTAAAAAATGAGATGGAACAGTCGGAGGTTACAGAATATGCCTCCATGACCTTCTGCAAAGGAATCCTGTGCGGCAGGGAAGCTGTAGTAGTGCGCAGCGGGATCGGCAAGGTGAATGCAGGTATCTGTGCGCAGATCCTTGTAGATAAATTCGGAGTCGATACATTGATCAATACGGGAATCGCGGGTTCCTTAGATGCGGCGATCGATATCGGGGACATGGTGATCTCAAAGGACGCGGTCCATCATGATATGGACGCGACGATATTCGGAGATCCGGCGGGACAGGTGCCGCGTATGGACACTTTTTCATTCCCCGCGGATGAAAGGCTTATCGAGCTTGCGAGAAAAGCAAATGAAAAAGCCAATCCGGATATCCGCACATTTGTAGGAAGAATCGCAAGCGGAGATCAGTTTATCTCATCTCAGGAGGCAAAGGAAAGGATCGCGGGAACCTTTGGCGCATCGTGCGCGGAGATGGAGGGCGCGGGTATTGCACATGCCGCGTATCTGAACAAAGTTTCGTATGTCATCATTCGGGCGATTTCGGACAAAGCCGACAACAGCGCGACTATGGACTATCCGGAGTTTGAAAAGCAGGCGATCGTCCACAGCGTAAGGCTTGTGAAGGAATTGCTGGCCGGACTCTAGAAGAATACAGGCTGTGGCCGCACGTGATAAATCAGCAAAAAGCGACACCCCTCTGTCGTAACATGGAAAATGGTTTTTAAGCCCTCCTTATGGATTTCAGGTATAATTCATAAAAGAAGGAGGGCTTTATTATGACAGAAATACTATTGGACAAGTACATCATCTATGTGCTTATGGGGGGAGCTGCCGTCTGCGGCATTGTAAGCAAGCTTGTTGTCAGCGTGACGCTTAAGCGTCTGGTAAAAGCGTCGGGGAATATGAATAAAAGTACACATCCATTGATGCGCCTTGTGCGTGCGAAATTCGAGCATGCATGTATGATCAGTGAGAAGGTGGAAAATGTAGGGGTGTTTGTGGACAAGTATCTGTATGAGTACCGTGTGATCGGGATGAAGCTTCACAGCTTAAGGCGGATGGAGCGTGCGGCATCGGGAGTATGCCTGCTTCTCGGAATATTCGGTGCGGTGCTTTCCTATATAAGAGACGGTATGCAGGAGCAGGTGATCCAGGCCGGCGCCATAGGAGCGGGACTTGCGATTCTTGTATTTCTGGTGCATCTTATAACGGATGAGGGCTACCGCATGAATATGGTGCGTAATTACATGGTAGATTATCTGGAAAATATCTGCATGCACCGGTATGAAAAAACATATCAGCGGGAGCTTAAGGTAATGACGCCGGAAGCGCCGGTGCCGGATTTCGGGCGTGTGGCCGAAGAAAAGGAAATGCCGGACAGACGGCCGAATGTCAAGGAGCCGGCAAGACCGCGGCCGGGCAGAGAGGTCCCGCCCCCGGAGACACAGCCGGAAATTACGCCGCCCGACATGCCTGAGACCTATGATGAGCCGAACCTTACGCCGCCCGTACTCGTCGCGGAGGAGTTAAAAAGCGAAAAAGAAACGCAGAGCGCTCAAAATGCAGCCGATATACTTGCCGCAGCAGTAAAGGCGACAAGGCCGCCGCAGCCGGAGAAAAAAGAAAAAAAGGAAAAACAGGAAAAACAGCAGGATGTATCAAAGGATATTCTGATCCGCCAGATCCTGGAGGAGTTTATGGCTTGATTAACACAGGCTGATTTGTTAAAATATAGTTATATTCTTAAAGGAGGGATAAAACCATTATGGGAAGTAAAGTTACATTTGACTATTCAAGGACAGGTGCGTTTATCAGTGCACATGAGATGGATTCTATGAAGAAGATCACCGAAGCAGCCAGGGCAGAGCTGCTCGGAAAAGAAGGCGCGGGAAATGATTTCCTCGGCTGGATCGATCTCCCGGTAGATTATGATAAAGATGAGTTTGCGCGTATCAAAAAAGCGGCTGAAAAGATCAAGAATGATTCGGAGGTACTGGTTGTTATCGGCATCGGGGGCTCTTATCTGGGTGCAAGAGCGGCAATTGAATTTTTGCGCCATAATTTTTACAATATGGTTTCGAAGGAGATCAGAAAAACACCGGAGATCTATTTTGCAGGAAACAGTATCAGCAGTACATATCTGAAGCATCTGATCGATGTGATCGGGGACAGAGATTTTTCCGTTAATATTATCTCCAAGTCCGGAACGACAACAGAGCCGGCGATCGCATTCCGTATCTTTAAGGAGATGCTGGAGAAGAAATACGGCAAGGAGGAAGCCGCAAAGAGGATCTATGCTACGACAGATAAGGCAAGGGGAGCGCTTAAGAAGCTTGCGGATGAGGAAGGCTATGAGGAATTTGTCGTACCGGACGATGTAGGCGGACGTTTCTCCGTTCTCACGGCAGTAGGGCTCCTTCCGATCGCAGTGAGCGGCGCGGATATTGATAAGCTGATGGAGGGCGCGGCATCCGGAAGAGAGATGGCGCTTAACAATGCGTTTGAGGAAAATGATGCTCTGCTTTATGCGGCGGTCCGCAATATTCTGCACAGAAAGGGCAAGAGCGTGGAGATACTTGCGAACTATGAGCCGAGCCTTCATTATGTATCAGAGTGGTGGAAGCAGTTATACGGTGAGAGCGAAGGAAAGGATCAGAAGGGTATCTTCCCGGCATCCGTAGACCTTACTACGGACCTTCATTCCATGGGTCAGTTTATTCAGGACGGAAGCCGTATCATGTATGAGACGGTGCTTGAAGTTGAAGAGTCTCAGGAAGAGATCATTATCGGGGAGGAGCCGGTAGATCTTGACGGCCTTAATTATCTTGCGGGAAAGAATGTTGATTTTGTAAATAAGAGCGCCATGAACGGAACGATTCTTGCCCACACGGACGGAAATGTACCGAATCTTTTAGTCAGGATACCGAGACAGGATGAGTATATTCTGGGACAGCTGTTCTATTTCTTCGAGTTCGCATGCGGCGTAAGCGGATATATTCTTGGGGTAAATCCGTTTAACCAGCCGGGTGTGGAGAGCTATAAGAAGAACATGTTCGCTTTGCTCGGCAAACCGGGTTTTGAGGCGGAGAGAGAAGCGCTGTTAAAGAGACTGTAATGGGAACGCTGTATAACAGGCTTAAGAGCTATGAGGCTTCCGATTATTATGGCTTTCACATGCCGGGACATAAGCGGAACAAAAGGTTTGAAGGCGAGATTCCGGCCTGCGGGATCGACATTACGGAGATCGAAGGCTTTGACGACCTTCATCACGCGCAGGGGCTGCTTCTTGGCGCGCAGGAAAGAGCGGCGGCTGTTTATGGCGCCGATGAGACACATTTCCTCGTAAACGGCAGCACTGCAGGGATATTAAGCGGAATTCTCGGTGTGACGAATAAAGGTGACAGGATACTTGTGGCAAGAAATTGCCACAAGTCTGTTTATCACGCAATATATATGAATGAACTCAGGCCGGTGTATCTTTACCCCGGCTTTGACACGGAATTACAGCTTAATATGGAAATATCCGTGCAGGATGTCAGGGAAGCTCTTGAGGCGGATTCTCGGATCCGCGCGGTGGTCATAGTATCTCCGACTTATGACGGGGTTGTATCCGATATTGCAGCGATAGCGGCTGCAGTACATGAAAGAGGGCTGCCGCTTATTGTGGATGAAGCACATGGAGCCCATTTCGGGTTTCATACATATTTT
>CAQNVT010000143.1 GCA_948844705.1 uncultured Dorea sp. | reverse complement strand
TTTACCCCGTATCCCATCGTATCGCAGACACGGATTTTCACCGGAATCTGGTACTCCTCCATAAGCTTCATAAGCTCAAGACAGAACGGAATGACAAATCCGTAGATATCGGATCTTGTAATATCCTCCAGATGACATCTCGGGCTTACTCCTGTCTCAAGACACTCCCGCACAACCGAGAGATAATGCTTCATGCACTCCCGCCTCGTCATCTTTAATTTATAAAAAATATGATAGTCGGAGCAGCTCACCAGGATTCCGGTCTCCTTCATCCCGATCTCCTTCACAAGTTCAAAATCCTTCTTACTCGCACGGATCCAGCTCGTAACCTCCGGAAACTGATAGCCCCTCTCCATACATTTATAAACCGCATCGCGGTCCTTTTTACTGTACAGGAAAAATTCACACTGGCGGATCTTTCCGTTCACGCCGCCCAGCCTGTGAAAATAATCATACAGAGTCACGATCTGCTCCGTGCTGTAGGGAGCCCTGGACTGCTGGCCGTCACGGAAAGTCGTATCCGTAATCCATATCTCATCCGGCATACTGTGCGGAACGATACGGTCATTAAATGCGATCTTCGGAACCTCCTCATAATTGAACAGATTACGAAACACATTCGGCGTCTCCACATCCACAAGCGGATACATATGTTCTTCAAGCTGCAATAAATTCGAATGTCTGTCAAGATATACCTTTCTGTTCTCCATATCTCTCTCCCTGACCTTTCCTGTAGTAAAGTGTAAAATTATTTATGTATGATTGTATACAATCATACATTGTCTGTCAAGAAAAATTTGAAAAAGATTGATATTCTTTTGCATTCCGTCTATACTAATATTATATATTAAATCAGCCGAAAGGAGGTGTTATATTTGAATTCATATATCAGACGCCATGCCGAAGCTACAGTTGATAAGCTTTCCAAAATGTTTGGCGCAATTTTAGTCACCGGCCCCAGACAGGTAGGAAAGACAACCATGCTTCAACAATTAACTGAGGATATAGGATATGTCACACTGGATGATATACTTATCAGGATCAACGCACAGGAAGAAAGCGGAACCTTTTTCAAGGATCATCTGCCGCCGGTTTTCATAGATGAGATACAAAAGGCACCGGAGCTTTTTCCACAGATTAAAATGTTGATCGACCGAGATCATAAAAAGGGACAGTTTTTCATGTGCGGCTCGCAGCAATTTCATATGATGAAGGGAATCAGTGAATCCCTCGCCGGTCGAGTAGGGCTTGTGACCCTTCTTGGCTTTTCCCTTCGTGAAAAGTATGGTATAGAAAATAATACTTCCTTTCTTCCGACAGAGGGTTATTTTACAGAACGAAAAAAAGAGCTCGCAGCGATTTCTTACACCGATGTCTGGAAAACGATCCACCGCGGTTCCATGCCCGAGCTTTGTGAAAATCCTGATTTTGACTGGCAGATGTTTTACGGTGCATATGTCCGCACTTACATTGAACGGGATGTAAGGGAGCTGTCCGAAATAGGCGATACTGTCAAATTTACCCGCTTTATGACCGCCGCTGCCGCCTCCACCGGACAGCTTGTTAATGTTTCCTCTCTCGCCCGCGACATCGGAATCAGCCAGCCAACGGCAGAGAGATGGCTTTCCATCCTTGTTGCCTCCAATATCGTTTATTTGCTTAAGCCTTATTCCAATAACATCACAAAGCGTGCAGTTAAAACGCCGAAGCTATATTTTCTGGATACCGGTCTTGCCGCATATCTAACCAGATGGAATACTGCCGATGTTCTGAAGAACGGGGCAATGGCAGGTGCCTTCTTTGAAAGCTTCGTGATTTCAGAAATCATCAAAAGCTACTATAACAAAGGCATCATAGAACCACCGCTATATTTCTATCGGGATAAAGATATGAATGAAATTGATCTGATTATAGAGGACAACGGAACACTCTATCCTCTGGAAATGAAAAAGCATGCCGATCCGCAGAAAAAAGACATAAAAGCCTTTGATCTGCTTGATAAAATCCCGGGCACGAAAAGAGGCACGGGCGGAGTCATCTGCCTGTACGATAATTTAATTACACTAAAAGATCATGATAAAGTTATCCCCATAACATATTTGTAATTTCGCCGCATTTGGGGACAGGGTAAAGGCCAATTTGGGACGTAGTAAAATTAATTTTACTACGTCCCAAATTGGCCTTTACCCTGTCCCTTTTCAGCAATATCCTATCATTCATTCCTCCACATACTCCAGAATATCTCCCGGCTGGCAGGAAAGCTCCCGGCAGATCGCATCAAGCGTCGAAAACCGGATTGCCCTCACCTTTCCTGTCTTAAGGTTAGACAGATTCACCGTAGATATTCCCACTCTTCCCGACAGCTCATTCAGAGAAATTTTCCTGTCGGCCATCACACGGTCAAGCCTTAGTATAATCGCCATCAGAGCTCCTCCTATAATATCTCATCCATCTCCCGCTGCATATCGAATCCCGCCATGATCACATTCCCAAGAATAATAAGGAGAATTCCCGGAAGAAGAAAGCTTCCGTCAAATCCGACTCCTTTATAAGATAAAATCTCAAATCCTGACGACCGATACCCCTCAAGCCTAGGAAATACAGCTGCCCCAATTACAAACAAAAAACCAATAATCCGGATACTCCATGTCAGTGTTACGGAAAAAGGTTTTTCATCAAGCGCAATCTTCACAAGCGCCGCAAATGCCGGAAGCATAACAAGCCAGAAAAACTCCCTCATCCAGAACTCAAATGTTCCAAGCACTCCAATGCCCTCGTTCCTAACCCCGATAATCAAAAAAACAACTCCGGCAACCGAACAAAGCCCCGTCAAAAAAATTGCCAGACCAAGCAACACTCCGATTCTCTTTAAAAAATCCCGCTTCTCCGTACTTCTGGTATCAACCCCAAAATCATTTTCCCGCATATTCTATACCTCCTGCATATTATGAACATTTTCATACCTCTTAATCTAATATTCAGTATATCACCCGGCATCTTCATATGCAACAATTTTTAATGTTTATCATTAAATTTTATATGTTTTTCATTATTTTCATTGTTTTTCTCATATTTCCAATGCCAATGCTGCTTTAGTAAATTGCAGGACGGAGACTTATACGCGAGGGCTCTCCCGAGCGTATCTAGCCGTAGTTGACAGTTAGTTCGCCACAATGTTGTTCTGATTGCGTTAGATATATTTTAAGCGCCCCGGCCGCATTCTTTGCTGTCTGCATGCCTGAGGTATAGAGGACGCGGTGCCGCGTCCTCCTTATTAATACAGCTTTGCCCCAATCTCCCTCGGCCTGAAACCGTCCTCCTCCAACATCTTAAGTATCTTCTCCTTATGCTCGGTTCCGAATACCTCGATCGTAATACGAAGCTCCACGGCCGCATTCCGGTTCGTGCTGACAAACTGATTATGCTCAAGCTTGATAACGTTACCCTGGGCATCCGCGATGATCTGCGCCACATGCACAAGCTCACCTGGCTTATCCGGAAGAAGCACCGACACAGAGAATATACGTCCTCTCTGGATCAGTCCATGCTGCACTACATAGGACATGGTGATCACATCCATATTTCCGCCGCTTAAGACTGCTACTGCTTTCTTGCCCGTCAGATCAAGACGCTTCAGCGCAGCCACCGTAAGAAGTCCGGAATTTTCCACGACCATCTTATGGTTTTCCACCATATCTAAAAAGGCTCCGATCAGCTCATCATCCTCAACCGTGATCATCTGATCGATATTCTCCTTCGCATACGGGAAAATGTTTTCTCCGACGCACTTCACCGCGGTGCCGTCTGCGATCGTATCCGCACTTTCAAGCTCCACCGGCTCCCCGCTCTCAAGCGCCGCCGTCATGCTTGCCGCCGGAACGGGCTCCACGCCGATCACCTGTATCTTCGGATTCAGCATCTTTGCAAGGGTAGCCACGCCGGTGATCAGACCGCCTCCTCCCACCGGAACAAGAATATAATCCACTGTCGGAAGCTCCTGAACGATCTCCATGGCAATCGTCCCCTGGCCGGTAACAATATCAAAATCATCAAACGGATGGATAAATGTACTCCCCCGTTCCTTTGCAAGCTTCATGGCGTACTCGCATGCATCGTCATACACATCTCCGTAGAGAATCACCTCCGCACCGTAATTCTTTGTGCGGTTCACCTTGATAAGGGGGGTCACCGTCGGCATAACAATCGTAGCCTTGCAGCCGAATTTCTGAGCCGCATATGCCACGCCCTGAGCATGGTTACCGGCAGATGCCGCAACCAGCCCCTTTTCCCGTTCCTCCTCGCTTAAGGTACTGATCTTATAATAAGCGCCTCTTACCTTGTAAGCTCCCGTATACTGCATATTTTCCGGCTTCAAATATACCTTTCCGCCGGTCTGGCTGCTGAAATACTCACTGTAAACTAATTTCGTAGGCAACGTCACATTTTTTACAAGCTCGCTTGCCTGTTCAAATTTTTCTAATGTCAGCATGTCTCTTCCTCCTTCTGTTCTGATACAAACAATGCGTTTACAAAGGTATCCGCATCAAATTTCTGCAGATCGTCAATTGTCTCCCCGACCCCGATATACTTTACCGGAATTCCAAGCTCTGCCTGGATCGCCACGGCAATGCCGCCCTTAGCCGTCCCGTCCATCTTGGTCAGGATAATACCGGTAATATCCGCGACCTCATTAAACTCCTTCGCCTGCTGCAGCGCATTCTGCCCTGTTGTGGCATCCAGTACCACTAATGTCTCACGAAACGCCTCCGGATATTCCCTGTCAATGATCCGGTTCATCTTTCTTAACTCTTCCATGAGATTCTTTTTATTATGAAGGCGTCCCGCCGTATCGCACAGAAGCACGTCGGCGTGTCTGGCCTTTGCCGCCGCGACCGCATCATACACCACTGCCGCGGGATCAGAGCCTTCCTGCCCGCCTATAAGCTCCGCCTGTGCCCGGTTTGCCCACTCCTTAAGCTGTTCTCCCGCCGCGGCGCGGAAGGTGTCGGCAGCGGCAAGCACTACCTTTTTATTCTTGTTTCTGAGCTTTCCGGCAAGCTTTCCGATCGTCGTCGTCTTTCCGACACCGTTTACGCCGATCACCATAACGACCGAGGTCTTTTCCTCAAATTCATAGGCCGTCTCGCCCACATTCATCTGCTCCTTGATACTGTCGATCAAAATCTGCCTGCAGTCCGACGGCTCCTTAATATGCTGCTCCCTTACCTTTACCTTCAAATCATCCAGGATGTCATAGGTCGCCTGCACGCCCAGATCACCCATAATCAGTACCTCTTCAAGCTCCTCATAAAAATCATCGTCAATATGGGAAAAGCCGTTAAAGATGCTGTCCATTCCGGACACGATATTATCTCTCGTCTTGCTCAGGCCGGATACCAGCCTTCCCCAAAAACCTTTTTTCTCTTCTTCCATAATCCACTCCCGCTTATCAAAATTTTTATTTATCCAGCTCATCCTCCAGAAGACTTACAGATACAAGCGTCGATACGCCCTTCTCCTGCATGGTGATCCCGTACAGCCTGTCCGCCGCCGTCATCGTCCCCCTTCTGTGGGTGATCACGATAAACTGCGTATTCTTCGTCAGCTTATGTAAATATCTTGCAAACCGTACCACATTGTTATCATCCAGCGCCGCCTCGATCTCATCCAGAAGGCAGAACGGCGACGGCTTCAGATTCTGGATCGCGAACAATAATGCAATCGCCGTAAGCGCCTTTTCCCCGCCGGATAACTGCATCATATACTTCTCAACCAAACCCCACACCCATATACTGTTCCTCCTTCTCCCTAGACTAGGACTATGGAGTAGAGATAAGGCAGCGAAGGGAATAGCCGCCGTAGCGATTGTCGATG
>CAQNVT010000142.1 GCA_948844705.1 uncultured Dorea sp. | reverse complement strand
AGCCTAATTATATTAGAAAATACTAGGATTTTCAAGTCTTATTTATAAAATTATCAGCCTTTCTTAGCTGCAAGCACCTGTATCTTTTTGGCCTGTTCCAGCAAATCCTCCGCCTTATATTTTAACGTCTCGTCATCCGTACTTAAACGCGCGTTTAAAATATTTGCGCCCTCTTTTCCGGCGTTCGTCATAGCGTCCGTCGAATCCACTTTAATCACCAGATTCTGTGGTTCGTCATACTGATAAATAATCGGCCCGCCAGCGTCACTTTATCCCCGAAGCTTACACCCGGGATCTCCGTCACGTCCACCATAAATTGATCCATACAGATCCTGCCGAGGATCGGTGCCTTTTTCCCGCGGATCAGGACATACCCCTTTCCGGAAAGGCTCCTTGGATAGCCGTCCCCATATCCTACCGGAATCGTCGCGATCCTTGTCTTTCTGTCCGTGACAAAGGTCCCCCCATAGCTCACAAGGGTTCCTGCCTCCACCCATTTTACATGCGTCACATGGCTTATAAGCTCCATCGCAGGCCTGAGCGGTACCCTCTCCTTTTTTACCTCTTCAGAAGGGTATAAGCCGTACATGGCGATTCCTGCACGGACAAGGTTCATATTTGCCTCCTCCATGTCGATGATACCGGCGCTGTTAGAGCAGTGATAATATTTAAAACAGACCTTTCTTTCCTCAAGTGCCCGTTTCATATGAAGAAAGCTTTGAAGCTGACGATTTGTAAAGGTTTTATCTGTCTCATCCGCTTTGGAAAAATGCGTATATAGTCCTTCCATTATAAGACCGGGCATTTCGCTGATCTTAGTGATATCCTCAATGCTTTCCTCACATACCAGGAATCCGAGCCTTGACATCCCCGTATCGACCTTAATATGGACATATGCCTTTTTTCCAAGCTCCCCGGCCAGGGCGGATATCTCCTTTGCCGTCTCCTTTGTATACACCGTCATATGAATTTCCTGTTCTATCAGTGCTTCCCACTGCTCCGGAAATGCACAGCCAAGCACAAGAACGGGCTTTTTTATCCCCCGCCTTCTTAAGATAAGCGCTTCCTCCGGCGTGGCCACCGCACACCCCCAGATGTATTCCTTTGGCTCAAGCAGCTCTGCGATCTGTGCGGCGCCGTGTCCGTATCCGTCCATCTTGACGACGGCAAGTATGGATACGCCCTCCCTCGTATTTTTTTTCAGCATCTCTATGTTATATTCAACAGCGTCCAGATCTACCCACGCACATATCCTTCTGTATTTCTTCACGACTTTTGTCCCTCCAGTTCTCCGACCGCATCTTTCAGATGATCGGCAATGTCCCGTGCCAGAATGCTGTAGTGTCCTTTCTTTTCTGCCGCGGCCTCGCCGGCTCTTCCATGAAGATAAGCGCCGAGCACCGCCGCCTTACAGGTTCCGGCTCCCTGGGCCAGAAGTCCGGTCACGATTCCCGCAAGCACGTCTCCTGAGCCTGCCTTTGCCATTGCCGCACAGCCGGACGGATTCGCATAGATACGCCCGTTTCCTGAAAGCGTCAGTGTTGCCGCATCCTTTAAAATACAGGTAAGCTCTGTGCTTTCCGTAAAATCCCGGAGTATTCCCGGCCGGTCATTTCGGATCTCCTCCACAGTTTTCCCCGTCAGACGGGAAAATTCCTTTATATGCGGGGTCAGGATAACCTCTTTTCCTTTAAGAAGCTTTATATATTTCCTGCTTTCTGAAAGAAGATTCAGTCCGTCAGCATCGATCACACAGGGTACGGATACATTTTCTGCCACAGTATGCAGGATCTTCCGCGCTTTTTCGCCCGTTCCGATTCCCGAACCGATGCAGACTGCATCCGCCCATTCAAGAAGCTTTATGATCTCCCTCTCATCGTACAATTCATATGCCGTGATCACTGCCTCCGGAAGCTGCCCCTGAAGGATCATGCGGTTGACCTCCGGAGAATAGATTCTTACAAGTCCCGCTCCCATGCGGTAGGCTCCAAGCGCATTTAAATAGGCAGCTCCGGACATCCCCCTGCTTCCGGAGATCATCAGCACTTTCCCGAAGGTGCCTTTATTGGAATCCGGCTTCCTCCCGGGAAGCATCCTCTGATACTCTGCCGGCTCAGGCAGGCATGCCGTCCGGTGATCCTTTGCAAATATCTCCTCCGATATCCCGATATCCGCCGCTATGACTTCCCCGGCATATTCTCTTCCCGGATAGAGAAAAAGGCCCATTTTCTGTGCCTGAAAGGTCACCGTAATATCCGCCTTAAAAGCCGTTCCGAGCACTGCTCCTGTGTCGGCCGATATCCCGGACGGAATATCAACCGCAGCCTTGTGTCCGGGGCATGCATTCATTCTCTCTATCAGCTCAAAATATTTCCCGCTTACCTCTCTGCTTAAGCCCACGCCAAAAAGAGCATCTATGATGATACTATATTCGTCTTCCCTGAAATCGTCACTTACCGTACCGCCCGTTTTTTCAAAAAGGGACTTCTGATACGCCGCTTCCTCCGTAAGATGCTCCGGGTTTCCCGCCATAACAGCATTCACACGATACCCTTCTTCCTTTAACATCCTTGCAATCGCAAAGCCGTCTCCTCCGTTATTCCCGGCTCCGCATACGACACAGACATATGAAAGGGATATTTTCTTCCTCTTTATGCTCCTCACACAGGCAGCGGCCGCACGTTCCATAAGTGTAAGGGACGGAACAGAAAGCTCCTGAATCGTAAACCTGTCTGCCTCCTTCATCTGTGTCCCATTTGGTAAATATCTCATTGCCTCAAAGCTCCTTTCCGCAAAAAGCGTGTAAAGACAAGCCTTTTTTCACATACTTCTCTCTACACGCTTCTCCGCCTGTTACTTGTGTTTCTCGTTATAACGGCATATGTTATAAGACAGCCGCATCAAACTTTCCGACAAATGAACATTTTCTACGATAATGTTTTCCGGAAGATTCAGGTCCGTGTGTGCGAAATTCCAGATCGCACGCACTCCGTTATCCACCAGAAGGTTCGCCACTTCGATCGCATTGTCCTTCGGAATCGTAAGCGCTGCAATCGCCACGCTATGATTCTGAACAAACTCCTTAAGCTCATCCATCATGCGGATCTGTACACCCCGGATCTCCGTGCCCTTAAGCTCAGGCCTCACATCAAAAAGTCCCTTAAGAACAAATCCACGCTTTTCAAAGGCCGCATAATTTGCCAGTGCCTGCCCTAAATTACCGGCGCCTATAATAATCATATTATGATTCTCTTCAAGCCCCAGGATCTTTCCGATCTCCGTATACAGATACTTTACGTTATATCCGTATCCCTGCTGTCCAAATCCGCCGAAATTATTAAGATCCTGACGTATCTGAGATGCTGTTACCTTCATTCTCTTACTCAGGTCATTGGATGAAATCCGCTCTACTCCATCCTCCAAAAGCTCTCCAAGATATCTGTAATATCTTGGAAGCCGCTGTATAACTGCCTGAGATATTTCCCTGCTTTGCATTATATCTTCCACCTTTCCCCTCGGAATATATCTACAGGTTATTATAGTAAATTGTGTGCATAAAGTCAAACTTTTAGTTGTTTTTTTAACAGTTTTCGTTATAATAGTTATAGCTTGTTACATGGTTTCGGGAGGTTATTATGATATTCGCATGTCAGGGAATTAGCAAAGCATTTGGGGAAGAAATTATTGTAAAAAACGGATCATTTCATATAGAAGAGCATGAAAAGGCGGCGCTTGTAGGGATCAACGGCGCCGGAAAAACTACCATATTTAAAATGATCGTAGGGGAGCTTTCACCGGACTCGGGAAATATCGTGCTCACAAAAGGAAAGACTCTCGGCTATCTGGCGCAGCACCAGGATATGATGAGCGAGGGATCGATCTATGACGAGGTTAAGACCGCGAAGGCCGGTCTTATCGCCATGGAGCAGCAGATCCGTACCATTGAGCTGGAGATGAAGCACTTAAGCGGTGAGGAGCTTGAAAAGCGTATGGATACCTATCACCGGCTGGTGACCGCCTTTGAAAACGCCAACGGTTATGCATATGAAAGCGAGATTGCCGGCGTTCTTAAGGGACTTGGTTTTACGGAGGAGGATTTCGGCAAGAGGGTGGATACCCTCTCCGGCGGACAGAAAACACGTGTATCTCTGGGAAAGCTTCTTCTTACCAGACCGGATATCCTTCTTCTGGACGAGCCTACAAATCATCTGGACCTGAATTCCATCGCATGGCTTGAAACTTATCTTTTGAATTATCCGGGGGCGGTTCTTATCGTTTCCCACGACCGTTATTTCCTGAACCGTGTGGTGACAAAGATCGTAGAGATCGAAAACGGAGAGCTCATGACTTATATGGGCAATTACGGCGCCTACGCCGAAAAGAAGCAGATGCTCCGCGAAGCAAGGCTTAAGGAATACTTAAATCAGCAGCAGGAAATCAAACATCAAGAGGCCGTCATCGAAAAGCTCCGCTCCTTTAACCGGGAAAAATCCATCAGGCGGGCAGAAAGCCGGGAAAAGCTGCTGGAAAAAATAAAGCCGGTGGAAAAGCCCATAGAGCTTCACACGGAAATTCACCTGAAATTGGAGCCGTCCATCGTAAGCGGAAATGACGTGCTCGCCGTAGAGCACCTAAGCAAGGCATTTCCCCCTCAGATCTTGTTTACCGATGTAAATTTTGAGATCAAACGGGGCGAGCATGTGGCAATTATCGGCGATAACGGAACCGGAAAAACCACACTTCTCAAAATATTAAATCAGGTGCTTCCTGCAGATGCCGGCTGCTTCCGTCTGGGAACCAATGTCCGGATCGGCTACTATGACCAGGAGCATCATGTCCTACATATGGACAAGACTATTTTTGACGAGATCTCCGATGACTACCCGTCTCTTACCGGGACGCAGATCCGCAATATGCTCGCGGCGTTCCTTTTCACCGGAGATGACGTGTTTAAGCTGATCGGGGACTTAAGCGGCGGGGAACGGGGACGAGTGTCTCTTGCCAAGCTGATGCTCTCGGAGGCAAACTTCCTGATCCTTGACGAACCGACAAACCACCTGGATATTACCTCGAAGGAAATTCTGGAAAAGGCCCTTAATGACTACAGCGGCACCGTACTGTACGTGTCTCACGACCGTTATTTTATCAACCAGACCGCTACAAGAATCTTAGACCTGGTAAATCAGACCTTTGTTAATTATATCGGGAATTATGACTATTATCTTGAAAAAAAGGACGAGCTTACGGCAGCCTGTACGGGCGCCCCTTTTGGCAGCGCTGCCTGTGATTCCTCTGATAATGATAACTCTAAGACCCTCTCCTCCTCCAAATTAAGCTGGCAGGAGCAAAAGGAGGCCCAGGCCAGAGAGAGAAAACGGCAAAACGACCTTAAGAGGACCGAGGAGCGCATCTCCTCTCTGGAGGCCCGAAGCTCTGAGATCGACGGGCTGATGACACAGGAGGATATCTATACAAACTCCGTGAAATGCCAGGAGCTAGCAAAAGAAAAAGCAGATATCGAAACAGCGCTTGAAGGGCTATATGAAGCCTGGGAAGAGCTTGCGGAATAGAAAAGCTGTCTTATGACAGCTTTTCGGCGATCGCCTTAATGAATTCCTCGCTGTTTAATACAACCGGGTCAGGAAGCGTGGTGATCAGCGCCAGATCCTTGGTCATCCTTCCTTCCTCGATCGTGTCGATCGTAGCCTTCTCAAGCTTATCTGCAAATTCCATAAGCTCCTTATTACCGTCCATTTCACCTCGTTTTCTCAACGCCCCTGTCCAGGCAAAGATCGTTGCCACCGAGTTGGTAGAAGTTTCCTCTCCCTTCAGGTGCTTGTAATAATGGCGCTGTACGGTTCCGTGGGCCGCCTCATACTCATAATATCCTTCCGGTGATACGAGTACGGAAGTCATCATGGCAAGGGATCCAAATGCGGAGGACACCATGTCGCTCATCACATCCCCGTCATAGTTCTTACATGCCCAGATATATCCGCCTTCTGACTTCATTACCCGCGCGACTGCGTCATCGATCAGCGTATAGAAATAAACGATTCCTGCCGTTTCGAATTTCTCCTTATATTCTGCGTCAAAGATCTCCTGGAAAATGTCCTTAAAGGTGTGGTCATATTTTTTGGATATCGTATCCTTTGTCGCAAACCACAGATCCTGCCTTGTATCCAGCGCATAGTTAAAGCAGCTTCTTGCGAAGCTTTCGATGGAATCATTCAGATTATGCATGCCCTGTGCAACACCTGCCCCGGTATAATTATGTACCAGCTCTCTTACCTCTGTGCCGTCCCCGGCAGTATATACAAGCTCAACCTTCCCTGCGCCCGGAATCTTCATCTCTGTATTTTTATATACATCGCCGTAGGCATGCCTTGCAATGGTGATCGGCTTCTTCCAGTTCTTCACACAGGGTTCGATTCCTTTTACAACAATCGGCGCACGAAATACGGTTCCGTCCAGAATCGCGCGGATCGTACCGTTAGGACTCTTCCACATTTCCTTCAGGTTATACTCCTCCATGCGGGCCGCATTCGGTGTGATCGTGGCACATTTTACAGCCACCTTATACTTCTTTGTCGCATTCGCAGAATCGACGGTCACCTGGTCGTTCGTTTCATTGCGGTGCTCAAGCCCAAGATCATAATATTCCGTATTAAGCTCTACAAACGGCTCAAGAAGATGCTCCTTGATCATCTTCCAGAGAATCCTTGTCATCTCATCCCCGTCCATCTCTACGATCGGTGTTGTCATTTTAATCTTTGCCATGTTCCTTTTATCCTCCTTGCTTTCTATTCTTCTATATGCAGATTCGCCATGACGTTCATAATATGCTGGTTCGCAAGCCTTTCTGCCATGTCCGCATCCTTTCTTTTGATTGCTTCTAATATGCTTCTGTGTTCCTCCACCGATTTTTCCGCACGGCTCTTAGAGCCGACCGACAGCCTGCGCGCCATCTTAACGTATTTGTGAAAATCTGAAAGTACATGCTCCATGATCCGGCTGTTTGATGCCTCATAGAGCACCTTATGGAACCTCCCGTCAAGAACGGACACCTGATCGGCACATTCTCCCGCCTTCTTTAGGTGGAACTCCGAAAGAAGGATGATTTCCTCAAGCTCTGTCATCTGCTCCTCTGTAATGTGCCCGGTCGCCCATCTGGCGCACAGCCCCTCGAGCATGGAGCGGATTTTATAAATATCTCTCACATCTGCCTGGGTGATTCCTGTTACGTACGCTCCCTTGTTTGGAATGATCTTAACCAGCCCCTCAAGCTCAAGCTGCCTTAATGCTTCTCTTACCGGCGTTCTGCTTACCCCCAGCTCCTCGCCGATCGAGACCTCTCTCAGCTCTTCCTTTTCCTTGTAGACACCGGACAGAATATCCTCCCTGAGCCTTTCAAATACCTTTCCCCGAAGCGAACGGTCTTCATATACTTCCATTTTTCTGATATTCCTCTCTTTATATCTTATAACCCGGATCACCGGACATTCCGCAGTCCCTCAAATTATGTCAGCTGAATTCCAAGCTCTCCTGCTGCTCTGTCAATCGCTTCTATCAGCTCTTCGTCTGTAAGAACCGTCACGCGTCCTCCCTCGTATTCCTCGTCTACCCAGTCTTTGACCATTCCCACAAGCTCGGAGGTCTTATCTACCTGCTTCTCCTCCGTCAGATGGAAATACGTATTGATCCAGTGGGCAATCCCTGCAAGCCCCGATGTATTGGAAACGGCTACAAGCGGCGGACGGTTTAAAAATTTCTCCGTATCAAAAACATTATAGATTTCTTCGTTTTTCAATAATCCGTCCGCATGGATCCCGGCTCTTGTCACATTAAAGTTTCTTCCTACGAACGGTGTCCTGGACGGAACCCTGTAACCGATCTCCTTCTCATAATACTCGGCAAGCTCGGTGATGACCGTCGTATCCATGCCGTCCAGAGTTCCCCTGAGCTGTGCATATTCAAAGACCATTGCCTCAAGCGGTGTGTTTCCTGTTCTCTCCCCGATTCCAAATAAAGAGCAGTTCACTCCACATGCGCCGTAAAGCCACGCTGTTGTAGAATTGCTGACCGCCTTATAGAAATCATTGTGCCCGTGGCTTGGAGGAGATGTCGTAGCAAACTCGGTTTACGCCTTTCACCTTGTTGATGATGTCGTTGCTCACTT
>CAQNVT010000141.1 GCA_948844705.1 uncultured Dorea sp. | reverse complement strand
CTTAAGGGGCTTGTATGAAGCGAAGGGAAATTGATATATTTAGGGTTATGAACGAAAACCTCTTTGAAACAATGCTAACAGGGGGTGTAAGCTTCGGGGATAAAGTGACGCTGGCGGGCCGTGACGGGGACGAAAGGCTTCCCGTAGAGATTTTAAGCGAGTTGTCCGGAAAATTTAACTATGAATTCATATGCAGTCTGGGAAAAAGGATACCAAGAACCTTTTTAAGGCACGGCAGAGTGACAGAACAGATGGATTATTTTGAATAAGCCGTTTTATCGGCTGCTCTTTGGAATACTTCCGAAAAAGGTGGAAATACTAATTTTATCTTAGAAAAATCGGAGTGTGAAAAAGAGTGCAGGTAAGACGCGGTGATATATTTTATGCAGATTTAAGTCCGGTGGTCGGCTCTGAGCAGGGCGGGATCAGACCGGTACTGATCATACAGAACGATGTGGGAAACAGACACAGCCCGACAGTGATCTGTGCGGCGATCACTTCGCGGATGAATAAGGCGAAGCTTCCGACTCACGTGGAGATCGATGCAAGGCGTTATCAGATCGTGAAGAATTCCGTAGTACTGTTAGAGCAGATACGGACGATCGACAAGCAGCGGCTTAAGGATATGGTCTGTCATCTGGATAAAGAAATTATGCACAAGGTAGATGAGGCTCTGCGGGTGAGCTTCGAGCTTCATACATAACAAAGGAGTGGAGAAGAAAAAATTATGAAAGACGGCAGTTTACCTGGGCGGATGAGACAGATATTTCAGGTAGAGGAGGAATCGGGCAGCGGCTCCGGACAGGAGGCCGCGGAGCTGATCCGCAATATCGTCCGGTATCTGGATAAGGACGCGAAGGATATTATGACCCACCGGAGGAATATTGTAGCGATAGACGGCAAGGAAACGCTTGAGGCCGCACTGCGTTTTATGCTTGAGGAATCTTATTCAAGATTCCCGATCTACAGGGAGGGTATCGACGAGATCATCGGATTCATGCATCTCAGAGAAGCGATGACATGCTATCTGAACAAAGAACTGCGGAGCACTCCCATAGGAGAGCTTACGGATTACATACGGCCGGTAGCATTTATTCCGGAAACAAAGAGTATTGATACCTTATTTAAGGAAATGCAGGCGGACAAAAATCATATCGTGATCGTAATCGATGAGTACGGACAGACTGCAGGACTTGTTGCCCTGGAGGATATCTTAGAGGAGATCGTCGGGAATATCCTGGATGAATATGACGAGGAGGACGAGGAGCTTAAGGTTTTAAGTGACGGAAGCTATATCGCGAGAGGTTTTCTTGACCTGGAGCGCCTGGAGGACCGTATAGAGATCGTATTTGAAAAAGAGGAATATGAGACCTTGAACGGTTTTCTGGTCGCACAGCTCGACCGGATTCCGGGAGAGGACGAGCACTGTGTCGTGGAGTATGAGGGCTACCGCTTTACGGTGCTTGAGGTGAATGACAACACAATACAGATAGTTAAGATTGAAAAACTTGAAGAAGCGTGCTAGAATAATTCGTGTGTAAAATATAAGAATCAGAAATAAAGAGAGGATAAAGGATATGTCAGGACATTCAAAGTTTGCCAACATCAAGCATAAAAAGGAAAAAAATGATGCCGCAAAGGGCAAGATATTTACAAAGATCGGAAAGGAGCTTGCGGTTGCGGTAAAGGAGGGCGGAAGTGCGGATCCGGCGAATAACAGCAGGCTCCGTGATGTGATAGCCAAGGCGAAGGCCAACAATATGCCCAACGATACGATCGACAGAAACATCAAAAAGGCGGACGGAGATGCGAATGCCGCCAGCTATGAATATATTACATATGAAGGCTACGGGCCGAACGGCACGGCGATCATCGTAGAAGCCCTGACCGATAACAGAAACAGAACGGCGACCAATGTAAAGAATGCGTTTACCAAAGGAAAGGGAAACGTAGGAACACCCGGCTGCGTCTCCTTTATGTTTGACAAAAAGGGACAGATCGTCATTGATAAAGAGGAATACGAGTGCGATGCCGACGAGCTTATGATGACTGCGCTTGATGCAGGGGCGGAGGATTTCTCAGAGGAAGAGGACAGCTACGAGATTCTTACGGATCCGGATGATTTCAGCGCCGTGCGTCAGACGCTTGAGGAGGCGGGCATTCCGATGGCAGCGGCGGAGGTGACCATGATTCCTCAGACCTATGTGGAGCTTACGGATGAAAAGGATATTGCAAGTATACAGAAAACTCTTGATATGTTAGACGACGATGACGATGTGCAGAATGTATATCACAACTGGGATGAATAATAGCGGGGAAGATACATGGAGAAGGAGAAGGTAAAGGAAGAACTTATCAGTCTTTTTGAGGATATGCTTGAAAAGGTCGGGCAATTTAAGAGTAAAACCTATCAGGCTCTGTTTGAGACAGGATATGAAAAGCACAAGGATATCATAGCCCATATTTCCGGCCTGTGCAGTGAAAAGGACGAAGAGGAAACCGGACGGATCGTAGAAGAGCTGGCGGCAGTACTGCCGGAGCATGCCTATGAGAAGGCCCGGAAGCTTTCCGGACGAAAGAAAGAACGGGCTACGATGGATGATAATATGAATATGGCAGTCTATGTGCTTCCCGTTCTTACCTATACAAAGGACGAGACCTGCATGCGGGTGGCAGCGCGTACGGTCGAGCTGTGGAATGAAAGAAAGATCAATTCGCTGGTGTTAAGTCTTTCTACCTATGAGCAGATTGCAGGGGGCTTTAGAAAAGGGCTCTGCTTTATCACGGAGGCCGTCTGCGGACGGCAGGGAAAGGCAGACGACTGTTATGAGCTTACGGTGCTCCGCAGATACCGGGACCGGTATCTTATGCGCACCGGCGAAGGCCGGCTGCTTGTGGAGGAGTATTACGATACGGCTCCCTATCTTGTCCAGGTTTTAAACATGCAGCCGGATGTATCCGAGATTTATGCGAGAATCTACCGGAGATTTTTGTCTCCGTGTATCCGCTGCATTGAGGAAAAAAACTATGAGGGCTGCAAGCATATCTATGTGGATATGGTGCGCAGTCTCCAGAAAAAATATATAGATTTACAGGAGGTATAATTGTGAGCAGCTATAAGATTGAAACAAAATGCATCCAGTCAGGCTATGAGCCGGGGAACGGGGAAGCAAGGGTGCTTCCGATCTATCAGAGCACGACCTTTAAGTATGCAAGCAGCGAGCAGATGGGACGGCTGTTTGATCTGGAGGAGGCCGGATATTTTTATACAAGGCTTCAGAATCCGACAAACGACGCCGTGGCAGCGAAGATCTGCGACATGGAGGGCGGCGTGGCAGCGATGCTTACTTCCTCCGGACAGGCTGCAAATTTTTATGCGGTCATGAATATTGCTCAGGAGGGAGATCATATCGTATGTGCATCCGCACTTTACGGCGGAACCTATAATTTGTATGCCCATACGATCCGCAAGATGGGAGTGGAGGCTACATTTGTAGATCCGGACTGTACGCCCGAGGAGCTTGACGGGGCGTTCCGGGAGAATACAAAGGCGGTATTCGGAGAGTCCATTGCAAATCCGGCGCTGGTCGTGCTGGATTTTGAAAAATTTGCAAAAGCGGCGCATGCGCATGGGGTTCCTTTTATTGTAGACAATACCTTTGCGACGCCGATCAATTGCCGGCCGTTTGAATGGGGAGCGGATATCGTTACACATTCCACGACAAAATATATGGACGGACATGCAACCTGCGTCGGAGGAGCGATCGTTGACAGCGGAAGCTTTGACTGGGAAGCACATGCGGAAAAATTCCCGGGACTTACGACGCCGGACGAAACCTACCATGGTATTGTGTATACACAGAAGTTCGGAAAGGGCGCGTACATAACGAAGGCAACGGCGCAGCTTATGCGGGATCTGGGATCGATCCAGTCTCCTCAGAACGCGTTCCTTTTGAATATCGGCCTGGAGACGCTGCACCTTCGTATGGCAAGACATTGCGAGAATGCACTGAAAGCGGCAGAATACCTTCAGAAGCATGAGAAGGTAGCGTGGGTCAGCTTCCCGTCGCTTCCGGGAGACAAATATTACGAGCTGGCACAAAAATACATGCCGGACGGCACCTGCGGAGTGCTGACCTTCGGATTAAAGGGCGGAAGAGAGGCCGCAGTGCGCATGATGGACAGTCTTAAGATGATCGCGATCGTGACTCATGTGGCGGACGCGAGGAGCTGTGTGCTTCATCCGGCAAGCCATACCCACCGCCAGATGAACGACCAGGAGCTTAAGGAGGCAGGAGTTCAGCCGGATTTGATCCGGTTCAGTGTCGGTATCGAAAATATCGAGGACATTATCGCAGATTTAAAACAGGCATTAGATCAGGTATAAAAATGCAGAAACACCTCCATACTATCCATGTATGGAGGTGTTTTTTATGAAGGAAGAGCAGAATCAGAACGAGACAGAAAAAAAAGAAGAGATCAAAGAGACGGGAAGCTTAAATCTTAAGGGGAATAAGCGGCAGCATAAGATCAAGCTGCTCACGATCATCGGAGAGATCGAAGGGCATGAGGCAGTGTCCGGAAGTACAAAGGCGACGAAGTATGAGCATCTGCTTCCCATGCTTGCCGAGGTGGAGGACAGCGAGGATATCGAAGGACTCCTGATCCTTCTTCATACAATGGGCGGCGATGTGGAGGCCGGCCTTTCTATCGCCGAGATGATCGCATCCTTAAGCAAGCCGACGGTATCTCTGGTGCTTGGGGGAAGCCATTCTATCGGAGGGCCTCTTGCAGTGGCGGCAAAATATTCCTTTATCGTGCCGACCGGAACGATGATCATTCATCCGGTGCGGTCAAACGGAATGTTTATCGGCGTACAGCAGAGTCTCCAGAACATGCTGCGGACTCAGGACCGCATCACCGGCTTTCTGGCACAGCATTCCAATATGAAAAAGGAGCGTGTCGAGGAGCTTATGCTGAATCCGACAGAGCTTGTAAAAGACGTGGGTACGCTTTTAGAGGGAGAAGAGGCCGTGTCGGAGGGACTGATCGATGAGGTCGGCGGGATGAGCAATGCACTTCATAAATTGCACGAAATGATCGACGAATATAAAGAAAAAAAGAGCGAAATTAATTAATGACAGTATCCCGTGAAAATGCTATACTATAAATAGTATGTTCTAAGTTATTGCTTTAGTTAATAAGGGGGAGAGAACATGGCTGCAAAATCGAAAAGAAAGAAAAGCAGGAAGCAGACCAGGAAAGCTGCGCCTGAAAAAACCTTTCTGGGAGAAGAGATCATTATATGGGCCACGCTTGCGGTCAGTATTCTTCTGCTGATCAGTAATTTTGGCCTGGGGGGCCGGGCAGGAGCCTTTGTGTCCTCTGTTCTGGCTGATATATTCGGCTGGGTATCCTATATTGTGCCGTTTGTTTTATTTGGGAGTATCACATTTGTTTTGTCCAACATGGGCAACGCCGCCGCTTATGTTAAGACTGCGTTCGGCCTTATCCTTACGGTGCTTGTCTGTACATTTTTTGAACTGATCAATGAGGAAGGCGGTCTTATCGGAAATATGACGGCAGGATTATTGGTTCCTGCTGTCGGTGTGGTCGGTACATACGTTGTTGTAATAATCTGTATGATCATCTGCGTCGTAGTTATCACGGGAAAATCTGCACTTAAGGGTGTAAAGACCCACGGGACAAAGGCATACAGCAGAGCCAGGGAGGACGCCGTAAGAAGACAGGAGACGGCCGCCGTAAAGCGTGCGAAGAAAGAAGAGGCGAAGGCTTCGGAGATCACCGGACGCAAAAGGCGGGAGCGTCATGTGGCGGGAGTATCTCTCGATACGACTCTTTCGAAAAAATCACCGGAGATTAAGGAGCTTCAGCCGGCGGAGGAGACGCAGCCTTCTAAGGAGCCGGACTTTACCCCCAATTCAAGGAAGGCGACAGCCTTACACCCGAATTCATCGAAGCCTTGAG
>CAQNVT010000140.1 GCA_948844705.1 uncultured Dorea sp. | reverse complement strand
TGTTTTAGCTGTAGTAAAAGCAGCGTGTGTTATAACACAGTATTTCAGGAGACAGGAGGGCTGAAAGAGTGAAGAGGAAGTTCTGGAACTGGATCAAAAATGACGCGGGAGGGGAGGAAAAGTACCGGCATCCTTCACATGAATTGAAGGAGGAGCTATTCCGGACGCTTGCCGACGACATAGAATATTACAAATTTCTGCAATATATTTTCTTCCGCGAGTGGAAGGAGCTGAAGGCTTACGCAAATGAGAACGGAATCCGGATCATCGGCGACATCCCGATTTTTGTATCCATGGACAGTGCGGACGTATGGGCGAACCAGCATTTATTCCAACTGGACAGCAAGGGCTTTCCCACCTGTGTCGCAGGGGTTCCGCCGGATTATTTCTCTGCTACGGGGCAGCTCTGGGGCAACCCGCTCTACAACTGGGATGCACACCGGAGAGAAAACTTCGCATGGTGGATATCGAGGATCCGCACCCAGCTTACGAATCTGGACATTCTGAGGATCGATCATTTCCGCGGATTCGAAGCATACTGGTCGATTCCTTACGGCGAGGAAACGGCTGTTAAAGGCGAGTGGATCAAGGCTCCCGGATATGACCTGTTTCACGCGGTCAAAAATTGTCTGGGAGGCGATCTGCCGATCATTGCCGAGGACTTGGGGATCATTACCTCTGAGGTGAACGCCCTGCGGGAGCATTTCGGTT
Source organism: uncultured Dorea sp. (assembly GCA_948844705.1). Taxonomy (GTDB): domain Bacteria; phylum Bacillota; class Clostridia; order Lachnospirales; family Lachnospiraceae; genus CAPEBR01. The sequence goes on along the minus strand of CAQNVT010000140.1, from coordinate 5,016 downwards.
TCCCGGGTATGAAGGTGCTGCAGTTTGCTTTCGAATCTACGGGCGAGAGCGACTATCTGCCGCACAGGTACCAGAATCCTCTGTGCGTATGCTACACCGGAACTCATGACAACGACACTTCCCTCGGGTGGTTTGAACAGCTTTCTGAGGAATGCCGGGATAAGGTTCTTCGCTACACTCATAATTCCGACAAGTCCCGCCTGCATCTGGATTTTATACGGCTTGCCATGGGAAGCATAGCTGCCTATGCAGTTTTCCCGCTCCAGGACGTGCTTGGCCTGGGGAGCGAGGGACGCATGAATGTGCCGGGCGTACCGGCAGGGAACTGGAACTGGAGATATGAGAAGGGGGCGCTTCTGCCCGCGCTGGCGGAGGAGCTTAAGGAAATGTCGGTGCTGTACGGAAGAAATTAAATTACGGGGGATGCTTGAAAATGATTAAATTTTTGACGATTGCAATTATTTTATTTGCTTACCTGCTCTTTGGGATTCCGGTGCTTGGGGTTGAGTGGATCATCGGAAAATTTAACAAGGAAAAGGAAGATTACCAGTGTCTGCGCATGGTGCAGGCTGCATTTAAATTGATGCTTAAGGTTACCGGCGCCAGGATCACCGTGATCGGAGAGGAGAATATCCCGGATGAGGCGGTGCTCTTTATCGGGAACCACAGAAGCTATTTTGACATCCTGCTTACTTATTCCCGGTGCAGGAGACTGACCGGGTATGTCGCGAAGAAGGAGATGCTTAAGTATCCGCTGCTTCGCACCTGGATGGTAAGGCTCTACTGCCTGTTCCTGGACCGGGATAACCCAAGGGAGGGACTGAAGACTATTCTGCAGGCCATTGATTATGTAAAAAACGGAATTTCTATCTGCATCTTTCCGGAAGGAACCCGCAACGACGGGGAGGAGGGCAGCATGCTGCCTTTCCACAGCGGCTCCTTTAAGATCGCAGAAAAGAGCGGATGCGCGATCATTCCCATAAGCATGAATAATACGGCGGAAATTTTTGAGAATCATATGCCGCGGGTGAAAAAGACCCATGTGGTCATCGAGTATGGAAAGCCGATCTATATGAAGGACATGGATCGGGAGCAAAAGAAGCATGTCGGGGAATACTGCCAGAATATTATACGGGAAACGATAGAGAGGAACCGGGCGCTGGTGTAAATATCAATCTGGGACGTAGTAAAATTAATTTTACTACGTCCCAGATTGAAAATACCCCGCCCTTTTTTATAGCAGGAAATTATTTTTCTATAAAACACCCCGCATGATCCCAGTCATTTCTGAAATTCTCCACATATTTCCGGGTTAACGGTTCCGGCATCGTAAAGGTTTTCTCAAAGACGGCATACGGAAGTGTAAGACAGTCTGCCCCGGCCAAAAAGTAATCCACAATCTCCTGCGGTTTTTCGATTGACGCCGCCAGAATTTTTGTCTTAATATTCAGACGCTTAAATACCTCTGCGATCTGAGAAAGTGTTTCTGTCCCCCTAAATCCGATGATGTCATTCTGCCCGGTATACGGTGCCACGTAGGACGCTCCCGCCTGTGCGCACAAAATTGCTTCCGGTGCGGTCAGTACCGCGGTGGCACAGGTTTTTATTTTCAAATCGCTTAATCTTGCTATTGCTTCGATACCGTTTAGATTCGCCGGAATCTTGACTACCATGTGCGGGCTGACAGAATCAATCTTTCTGGCGTCCTCGATCATTTCCTCTGTTGTTTCCCCTGCTACTTGTCCGAAAACCTCCATATCAGGAAGCAGCCTGCAAATGGCATACAATGTCTTCAGGCTGTCCGGACCTTCCTTTGAAATGATGGAGGGATTGGTGGTCACACCGTCGATCAGCTTCAAATTTTTCAGGGTTTGAAGCTCTTTGATGTTTGCTGTGTCTGCTAATAATCTCATTATGTTGTCCTGGCCTTTCTTAATATTTTATTGATCCGTTCCCATTCGCCGCACCTGACTCTAACTGTACCGATAATACTTTATTTAAATAAAACATAGCACTGGCTCCTTTCCTCTGTAAAATTTGTCACGATTGGCCGGGAGGACTTTCGCTTACATGTAATCATATCATAAGATTGCTGATTCCTTACCTTGAAATTTCTTTATTTTCTGGTGCAACCAATGGAATTTTGGTAAAATGTTGGTAACTGTTCAGCACAGGCCGAAGCATTTACTGCTGAGACCGTAAAAGTATGATTCAGGAGTGCAAAATCTCATCGCCGAAGGCGATTTTAAATGGATTTTGCATTGTAACTGTGAAGGTACTGGACAGTTACAAATGTTGATAGTAAAAATCATATGGAAGGTGAAGGGATGAAAGGGAAAAAGATTTTACAGATAATTCTTTTACTGTCGGTAATGCTGGGAGCTGTCTGGCTTTCGGGATGCGGCAGTAAAAAGGGCTTGGAAGAGACAAAGCCTGCGGCAAAGAGCACGGAAAAGGATGCCGAAAAGGATAAAACAGAGAAGTCTGCAGCTGCTAAGGATGAAATAACGGATGTGCGGCCGGAGGATGAGAAACCGGCAGCGCCTTCGGTTACGGGAGCTCTTCATGTGGAGGGGACTCGTCTTATGGGGCGCGGCGGCGAGCCGGTACAGCTTAAGGGAATCAGCACGCACGGGCTTGCGTGGTTTCCGCAGTATGTGAATAAGGAGTGTTTCAGGGAGCTTCACGAGAAATGGAATGCAAACGTGATCCGGCTTGCCATGTATACGGCGGAATCCGGCGGATATTGTACGGACGGAGATCCGGAGTATTTAAAGGGTCTGATCCGCGACGGAGTGCGGTATGCGAAGGAGCAGGATATGTATGTGATCATTGACTGGCACATTTTATCGGACAATAATCCGAACATGCATCTTGCCGAGGCGAAGGCGTTTTTTGAGGAAATGTCGGCGGACTACGCCGGGGAGGAGCATGTGCTGTATGAGATCTGCAATGAACCCAACGGGGGCACGGGCTGGAGCGAGATCAAATCGTATGCGGAGGAGGTCATCGGCACGATTCACGGAAATGATCCGGATGCGGTCATTCTTGTAGGAACGCCCAACTGGTCGCAGTTCGTGGATGAGGCGGCGGCTGATCCGATCACGGATTATGAAAATATTATGTATACACTGCATTTTTATGCGGCGACCCACACAGACGACCTGCGCGGGAAATTGTCGGCAGCCGTGGAGGCAGGCCTGCCCGTATTCGTATCGGAATACGGAATCTGCGATGCCAGCGGAAGCGGCGCGATCGATGAAGCACAGGCAGGACTGTGGACGGAGCTTCTTGATAAATATGGCATCAGCTATGTAGCATGGAACCTGTCCAATAAGGAGGAAACCTCAGCGATCCTTAAAAGCTCGTGCAGTAAAACGAGCGGATTTTCGGAGGAGGATATCAGTGATTCCGGAAGATGGCTGTACTGCATGCTGACAGGAGAAATGTCAGCTGCGGACGCGGGAACGGCCGGCGCCGCAGGCGGCGAGCAAAAAACACAGACCGATCATGTAATTATGAGCGGTAACATAGAAGTCACGGTAAGGCTTAAGAACAGCTGGGAAGAGGGCGGCAAAGAAGTATTTCAATATGATCTGACTCTTAAAAATCTGTCGGATCAGGACTGTACAGACTGGGCGGTCGACATTCCGTTTCAAAGCGAGATCGCATTATCGGATGGCTGGAACGGTAATTATGAGGTGCAGGGAAAGAATCTTCATATTACATCAAAGGAATATAACGGGGCAATTACCGCCGGCACCGCAGCGGCGGATGTGGGATTTATAGTAAGCGGCGGAAGCGTAGCGTTTGAATAATAAATGACAAGGAGACGGACAGATATGGAAAATAACAGACTTGAGAAGCAGTTTAATTTCTGCAGGGAAATTGACAAGGAAAAATTTATCGGGCGCCAGACCTATCTTACGGACGGGGAGCGGAAGGAAAATGACGCGGAGCACGCGTGGCATATGGCGCTGATGACGATTCTTATGAGCGAATATGCCAATGAGAAGATCGATGTTTTAAAAACAGTGACAATGCTTCTTATCCACGACCTGGTAGAAATTGACGCGGGGGATACTTATGCATACGATACAGAAGGGCATAAGGACAAGCGTGCGCGCGAGGAAAAGGCGGCGGATCGGATCTTTGGGCTGCTTCCGGAGGACCAGAGAAAAAAGCTTAGGGATCTATGGGAGGAGTTCGAAGCATGGGAGACACCCGAGGCAAAATTTGCCCATACTATGGACTGCATCCAGCCGCTCATGCTGAATGCGGCAACCGACGGGAAAAGCTGGCTGGAACACGGGGTGCATTTAAGTCAGGTGCTGAAGCGGAATGAAAAGACGGCCGAGGGGGCTGAGACATTGTGGAAATATGCGTATGAAAACTTTATATGCCCGAACAAGGAAAAAGGAAGGCTTCGATAGGGACAGGGTATTTTCAATCTGGGACGTAGTAAAATTAATTTTACTACGTCCCCAAATTGGTGTATAATGCTATAATAACAAATAATGGAACATAAGGAGCCAAAGAAAATGAACAAACAAGACTTAACCCTACTAACGGACTTGTATGAGCTTACTATGATGCAGGGCTATTATGAACAGAAGCAGAATGAAGTCGTTGTCTTCGATGTCTTCTTCCGGCAAAATCCCTGTAATAACGGCTACTCGGTATGTGCGGGGCTCGCACAGGTTATTGACTATATTAAGAACCTGAATTTTACCTATGAGGATGTTGATTATTTGAGGAAGCTTGGGATATTTAATGAAAATTTCCTTCAGTACCTGAGCGGTTTTCATTTCAGCGGGGATATTTATGCGATTCCGGAGGGAACCGTTGTATTTCCAAAGGAGCCACTTCTCAAGGTCATCGCGCCGATCATGGAGGCGCAGCTTGTGGAGACCGCGATCCTCAATATCATCAATCACCAGTCGCTGATCGCTACGAAGACCTCCCGGATCGTATTTGCGGCCGCCGGAGACGGAATCATGGAATTCGGACTGCGCC
>CAQNVT010000139.1 GCA_948844705.1 uncultured Dorea sp. | reverse complement strand
GCATCGAATTTTGCAGTTCATTTTTCCTGAAATAATAGGCATGGCGCTCCCCATCCAGTCTCCCCATATCCTTCTTGACTACAAAGGCATACGTACCTGTCAGTTCCTGATAGGCCGTCTCCGTATCCCTGGTATTGGCGCTCTGTTCCGTCTCCGGCAGGTTCTGGGCATTCAGGCACTGTGACAGGATATAAAGCTTCTCGTTGCTGCTCAGTTGATACCGATAGCCTTCTTTGCCGGTCTCTTCCTGCTGCGTCTGAATCCGGTTCAATATTCCTCTGTCTGTATAGGCAGCGAGCGCTCCCGGACCCCAGACAGACATTATCACCACTAGCACCGTCAGCGCCAGAAGCGCCGGGCTAAGAAGCTGCCGCCAATTTCTAACAACAGGTTTCTTCATACTGCGCCTCCCTTCTCTCTTCCCACAAAAGGAAGCCCACCGTCGTTCCCTGTCCCGGTACGCTCTCAATCTTAAGCCTGCTCCCATGCAGTGCCAGTATCTCCGCACTGAGCGCCAACCCCAATCCGGCACCGTTTCTGCTGCGCGCCCTGGATTTGTCCACCATATAGAAAGCCTGCGTGACTTTGGATATCTCTTCCTCCGGAATTCCGATACCATAGTCCCGTACGCTGAACCAATATCCCGTCAGCACGGCTTGTTCCCTCTCCTTCTTTTCCTGTTCTGCTCTTCCCTTTTCTTTTTTCCCTTTATCCGCCTTCTCTGCCTTCCCGCCTTCTGCAATCACTTTATCCTGCTTTTCTATTCTCCTGCCTTCCGCTCTATTTCTGTCCTGTTTCTCTGCTTTCCCCTTATCCGCCTGCTCCCACTCTACAGAAGGCGTCTCCAACACATGTCCTTCCACCTCGATCCTGCTGCCAGGCTCCGAAGCTTTGCAGGCATTGTCGATCAGATTCACCAACACCGTCTGGATCAGGCCGGCATCCGCCGTCACCACAGCCTGTTCATAAGAGAATCGGAAGTCCATTTCTTCCTTGGGAAGAAACAGGCTCTGCAGATACTCGAACAGCATCTCTGTAGATATCTTCTGCATCCTGGCTCCTTCCTTCTTCGTCACCATGATGTCCAACAGCCGCAGCGACATGGTCTCCAGACGTTTACCTTCCGTATAGATATAATTGGCTGAGCGGAAGCTTTTCTCTTCATCCAGCTTTCGGGAGCGCAGCATATCCGCATACCCGATGATGGAAGTAAGCGGCGTCTTAAGCTCATGGGCAAAAGCCCCCACAAACTCCTCCCTGGACTGTACCTCTTCCTCTAACTGACCGATGGTCTTCTCCAACGCCTCCGACATATGATTGAAATCCTGTGTCAGCTGTCCCAGCTCATCGCTGCTGACTTGCTCAGCCCGGTATCCGTAATCACCCGCCGCCATCTCTTTCGTCGCCTTCATCAGCAAGCGAATCGGTTTCGTCAGCCTTGACGCGATAAAGTGCATGATTGCGATCCCCAGCACCAGCATCAGCACCGTCAGCCTGCGGTATACCGTAAATCCCATCTCCCTCTCCGCAAACACCTGGGACACATCCATCTTTACCGGCTTGCCGTCCACCATGGCAATGGTGGAATCCAGGGCCATGACCACCGTCTTGCCCGCCCGGGTCATTATCACCTGGTTCGACCCCTCTTCATCAAGCAGGATCCGCATAAGCTCTGCAACCGCAACCGTCGGATGAGTATCATTCATCTGTATTACAACCTTCTCATGAAGCTTCGTAATATCATCATGTTTTCTCTTATACTTCGCAACTGCCGCCTGTAAAGAAGCAGATACAAAGAAATACTGCTGTTTAAGTCTTAATTCCTTACCTGCATAATGATTATCATTCGGGTAAAGCACCTCTACAATATTTTTTGCAAGGTTCTGCTGCTCAACCGCCTTGTGATAATCCCCTCTGTCAAAGGAATCAAGCTGGAAGTCCACGATCGGCTCCGCATCCCAGATACGAAGAGTATTTACCACATGATTATTATACCCGACGATCGGATAATCGTAAGGAATCGCAAGTACAGACTCATAATTTTCCTGTACAAAGCGCATGGCGCCTGTCACATCATCATATTCAACACGGATATTTCCGCCAAAGCGTACTTCCTTTGCATACTCCGGCCTTCTAAGCTCAAACGGGTTGCCGTCCTTTAACCAGTTATCCGGCTTTTCCACCTGATAACCATCCTCAATCTGTTGTTTGAACATACCGTATCTATAACGGATACCACAGCCATAAGCAGCATAACCAAGCGTTGCAAGAGAATCTAAGAAGCAGGCTGCCAGACGTCCTAATCCCCCGTTTCCGAGTGCCGGATCTGGTTCCAGATCCTCAATGGCATTGAGATCAATTCCCATCTCATCAAGCGCTTCCTTTACTTCTCTGTATGCAGTCATATTAATCAGATTATTTCCGAGAGCCCTGCCCATCAAAAATTCCATAGACATGTAGTAGACCATCTTCGGATCCTCTTTTTCATATTGCTTCTGCGTTGCAAGCCAGTCATCAATAATAACTTCCTTTACCGCATAAGAAACAGCCTGAAACAGCTGCTGAGGCGTCGCCTCATCGACGGTTTTTCTGAAAAGTGTCTTTACATTCGTCTCTACTTCTTTTTTAAATGTCTTCTTCTCAAATCTTGGATTATACATGTTTTCATCCCCTTTATTACTTTTTCTTTACACCAAGCGTTACATTTTCTCCATTAATCTTCCAGTCCTTCGTGTATCCTTCTGCCACGGTCTTTGTAACGTTTAAGGCCAGTGTTTCCGATCCGATCACATCTGCATTTGCCGCAAATATTTTTTCGGCCTTTTCTGTTCCTTCATAAGTAATTTCAATCTTATCCATAACCTCGAAGCCCGCTTCCTTGCGCATGGTCTGCACCTTGCTGATGATCTCGCGCACAAAGCCCTCCTCCAGAAGCTCCCCGGTCAGATTTGTATCAAGAACAACCGTAATTCCATTGTCATTTTCAGATACATATCCTTCCGTCTGTGCCGATTCGATCAGCAGATCTTCACGCAGCAGGGTGATTTTCTGGCCGTTTACATCAAGCTTTAACTCATCTGTACTGTTGATCTCATCCATAGCGGCATTTCCGTCAACAGCACTGAGCGCCGCCTTGATTCCACCTAACATTTTACCATATTTTGGTCCGACTGTCTTTAGCTGAGGCTTAAAAGAATAGGAAGTAAAATCACGGACTTCTTGTGTAAATGTAACAGTTTTCACATTCAGCTCGTCACGTACAATGTCCTGATAAAACTGCGGAAGCTCAAATTCCGCCTTCACGTACATCTGTCCGATCGGCTGACGGTTCTTGATATTCGCCGTATTTCTGCACGCACGGCCCATTACGACAAGCTTTAACACCTTATCCATATTGGACTCTAATTCTTTATCAATAACCTTCTCATCCACGGCCGGGAAGTCACACAGATGAATACTCTCCGGTGCGTCTCTGTCAATACTTCTTACAAGATTCTGGTAAATATCCTCCGTCATAAACGGAATCATCGGCGCAGCAGCCTTAGATACCGTAACAAGCGCGGTATAAAGCGTCATATATGCATTGATCTTATCCTGCTCCATACCCTTGGCCCAGAAGCGCTCACGGCTTCTTCTCACATACCAGTTACTCATATCATCTACAAAATCCTGAAGCGCTCTTGCCGCCTCCGGGATCCTATAGCTTCCCAGATTATCATCAACCTCTTTTACTACCGTGTTAAGCTTGGACAGAAGCCATTTATCCATAACCGATAATTTATCATACTCAAGCGTATACTTCGTTGCATCAAATTCATCTATATTCGCATACAGTACGAAAAATGCATAAGTATTCCACAATGTACCCATGAATTTACGCTGTCCCTCCACAACTGCCTTGCCGTGGAAGCGGTTGGGAAGCCACGGAGCGCTGTTTACATAGAAATACCAGCGGATTGCGTCAGCGCCGTATTTCTCCAGCGCGTCAAAAGGATCGACCGCATTTCCCTTGGATTTACTCATCTTCTGTCCGTTCTCATCCTGAACATGGCCGAGAACGATAACATTTTTATAAGGCGCCTTGTTAAATATTAATGTAGAGATCGCTAACAGAGAATAAAACCATCCTCTTGTCTGATCCACCGCCTCGGAAATAAAGTCTGCCGGAAACTGCTTCTCAAAAAGCTCCTGATTCTCGAACGGATAATGATGCTGCGCAAACGGCATGGCTCCGGAGTCAAACCAGCAGTCGATAACCTCCGGTACACGATGCATCGGCTTTCCACACTTCGGACAGCGGATCGTCACCTCGTCGATATACG
>CAQNVT010000138.1 GCA_948844705.1 uncultured Dorea sp. | reverse complement strand
TTGCCTACCTTTTGACCAGGGGGATCAAGGGCCAAAATTTCTTCCGGGCGGGATTTTTCACACCCAACCTGATCGGCGCCTTGTGCGTTTGAGGGAAACCGCCTTTTTTCTATGGAATATTTAAGGCAGGAATATCCGTCCTACGGGAGAGGCGATATGCGATATCCGGCTTACGGGCTTCTTCAGACGGACGGAAGCAGGGTGTCAGAGTTTACTTATGAGGGATACCGCATATTTCCGGGAAAAAAGAGGCTTAAAGCCCTGCCGGCAGTTTACGTGGAGGATGAAGGCGAGGCGGAAACACTGGAGATTTTTTTAAGAGACAGCGTAATTAACACAAGGCTTATATTGTCCTATACCATTTTCAGAGATTTCCCGGTTATATGCAGAAACGCCCTGTTCAGTCATGAGGGGGAGGAACCGGTTGTATTAGAGAATGCCATGAGTCTTAGCATTGACCTGCCGGATTCAGATTACGACATGGTAACGCTTACCGGAGCGTGGGCGCGAGAACGGTACATAAAGATTCACCCGCTCCATGAGGGCGTGCAGACAGTATATAGCATGCGGGGGCACAGCAGCCATCAGTTCAACCCGTTTTTCGCTCTTAAGAGACATGAGGCGACGGAACATACGGGAGAGGTCATAGGATTCAGCCTGATATACAGCGGGAATTTTATCGGGCAGGTGAATGTGGATACCTTCGCTGTGGCAAGAGCAATGCTGGGAATCCATCCGGAGGGATTTGCCTGGACCTTAAGAAAAGGTGAACGCTTCCAGACTCCGGAGGCTGTTCTGGTATTTTCACAGGACGGTTTAAACGGGATGAGCCAGATTTTCCACAGCCTGTACAGGAAAAGACTTGCAAGGGGAAAATGGAGGGACCTGGAACGTCCGGTAGTCATTAACAGCTGGGAAGCGGTTTTTATGGATTTTACGGAGGATAAAATCCTGAAAATTGCAGAGACGGCAAAAGATCTGGGAGTGGAGATGATGGTCCTTGACGACGGCTGGTTCGGGAAGCGGAATGATGATACTTCATCTCTCGGCGACTGGTATCCGAATCCTGACAAGCTTCCCGGAGGAATTAAAGGGCTTTCACAGAAGATAGAGAAGCTTGGAATGAAGTTCGGGCTGTGGATTGAGCCGGAAATGATAAGTAAAAACAGCGGGCTTTTTAGAAAACATCCGGAGTGGCTTATCCGGGTGCCCTACCGCGAAATGTGTCATGGGAGAAACCAGTATGTGCTGGATTTTTCAAAGGATGAGGTCGTAGAAGGAATCGGAGACGCGATTATTTCTGTACTTAAGGACGCGGGGGTTTCCTATATAAAATGGGATATGAACAGAAGTATTTCAGAAGCCTTTTCCCAAAACCGCGGGCCGGAGGCGCAGGGGATGCTGTTTCACAAATATGTGCTGGGAGTATACAGGCTGTATGAGAGGCTTTTAGAGGAATTCCCGGATATTCTTTTTGAATCCTGCGCAAGCGGCGGAGCCAGGTTTGACCCGGGAATGATGTACTATGCCCCCCAGTGCTGGACTTCGGATAATACGGATGCGATAGAACGCTTAAGAATCCAGTACGGGACATCGGTCGTGTATCCCTTAAGCTCTATGGGATGCCATGTGTCGGAGGCGCCGAACCAGCAGACCTTCAGGAATACGCCCTTAAAAACACGGGCGGATGTGGCATATTTCGGGTGTTTTGGATATGAAATGGATCTGAATGCTCTTACGGAGGATGAAAGGCAGGAAGTGAAAGAGCAGATCAGATTTTATAAGAAGTATAGAAAGCTGATAGCGGAGGGAACATTTTACCGCCTGATCAGTCCTTTTGAAGGGGACGAGGCGGCATGGATGGTTGTTTCAGAGGATAGAAAGACTGTACTGGCAGCATATTACAGGATGCGCCAGCCGTCGAATGCTCCGTATAAAAGGCTCCGGTTAAAAGGACTTGAAGAGAATGCAAGATACTGTATGGAAGGAAAGACGGAAAGCTGGTTCGGGGATGAGCTTATGAATGCAGGAATGGTTATTTCTGATTATGCTTCCGGAATCAGATCTGATACTACGAAGCAGGGCGACTATCAGTCAAGAATTTTTATATTAAAAAAGTTATAGGAGACAGGATATGGAAAAAGTAATTACATGTGCGATTGCGGGGCTTGGAAACCGTGGAAATGATGTTTATGGAAATTATGAATTTGTAAGGCCGGATGAGATGAAGGTAACAGCAGTGGCGGATCCTGTGTCGGGGAAAAGAGAGGCCGCAAAGGAAAGATATCACCTTAAGGATGAGGACTGTTTTGAGACGGTGGAGGATCTGTTAAAAAAGCCGAAGCTTGCAGATGTGATCGTAATCGCCACACAGGATAAACAGCATGTGCCCCAGGCAATAGAGGCTATAAAGCTGGGCTATCATGTTTTATGTGAAAAGCCGGTTTCCCCGTCACTTGAGGAGTGCCGAAAGCTTCAGGAGGCGGCGCACAAGTATAACCGGATCGTAGCGGTAGGCCATGTCCTCAGGTATACTCCTTTCTATACGAAGGTGAAGGAGCTGATTGATTCGGGAAGAATCGGAGAGGTGGTTTCCATGCAGGCAATGGAGAAGGTGTGCTACTGGCATCAGGCTCACAGCTTTGTCAGAGGGAACTGGAGATGTAAGGAAGAGACAAGCCCCATGATTCTGGCAAAATGCTGCCATGATTTTGATATTTTTGTATGGCTTCTCGGGAAAGAATGTAAAAAAGTATCCTCCTACGGCGGATTATATCTGTTCAGGCCCGAAATGGCGCCGGAGGGAGCGGCAAAACGCTGTCTTGACGGATGCGGGGCGAAGGAGAATTGTCCGTATGATGCGGAAAAAATTTATGTGACAAATAAAAGGACGGGTGTCCGCGAGGTAATAAAGGATGGAAGGACCGGCGATGAGGCATGGCCGATTTGTGTGGTTTCTCCGAATAACCTGACAGAGGAGGGCGTTTATGAGGCGCTTAAGGAAGGTCCTTACGGGCGCTGCGTATATGCCTGTGACAATGATGTAGTGGATCACCAGGTAGTGAATATGGAGTTTGAGGGAGGCGTTACGGCAGACTTTCAGATGACGGCGTTTACAGGCCGGGGAGGACGGACCATCCATGTATGCGGTACAAAGGGCGACATATACGGAGATTTAAGCAATAATCAGGTTACGATAGAGGAATTTGGAAAGGAGCCGGAGATATTTGCCACGGCAGAGGGTGATATGAGCGGGCACGCAGGCGGGGATAACCGTCTGATCCATGACTTCCTTGAGGCAGTAAAGGAAGGGGCGGACGAAGATAAATTAAGGACAGGAATCGACGTGTCTATTCAGAGCCATATCATTGCGCTGGCAGCAGAGGAATCGCGTCTTGCCGGCGGAAAACCGGTGGAGCTTTAATATATCATGTATTCTTTGTGCA
>CAQNVT010000137.1 GCA_948844705.1 uncultured Dorea sp. | reverse complement strand
TTTTTTCAAGCAGAAGACGGCATACGAGATCGTGATGTGACTGGAGTTCAGACGTGTGCTCTTCCGATCTAGGGCTTTATATTTTCCCGGCCCATTCCTGTGCTTCCTCTGCTGCGTCGGCATGGGCAATATAAAGCTCCAAACGGTCCTCACCGTATTTCTCCATCAGAGCTTTGCCGTCACGTAGGATCGCGTCCTCCATCTCCTTTTTCGCCCGCCTGCGCCCGCGCACCTTGCAGTAAGGCTCCAGAAGACCACCCTTAATCTGAATCACCGGCCTGATATTCAGTATTTCTCCGGCCAGCGCCTCCACGCTTCGTATGCGGCCGCCTCTCTTTAAATATTCAAGGGTCTCGACCGTAATATAAATAGAAGCCTCCAGCGCCATATCCTCAAGCTTCGCCCTGATCTCCTCCGCCGGCACCCCGTCACCTGCAAGATGCGCCGCCTCGATTGCCGCCGAAGCCTGGGTCACCGAGATTCTCCGGCTGTCTACAACAAGAACCCTGCCCTCATAATCCCCGCTTAACATTACCGCCGACGAATACCCGCCGCTTAACGCCTTCGACATAGGAATGTGTACGATCTTATCATGCGTCTTTAAAAGCTCCTCCCACAGGTCGGAAAGCGCCGCAAGAGACGGCTGCGTCGTACTCACCGTGTCCCCGCGCCTCATACATTCAAAAAACTCCTTCTCCGACAGGGACACGCCCTCCACGCATTCCCTGCCGTCCACAAAAAACGTCATCGGCAGAATATGAATCTGATGCCGCTTCGCTTCCTCCTTTGTAAGCCCACTGTTACTATCCGTAAGAATCGCTGTTTTTTCCATCCTGGCTCCCTCTCCTGATCATCCCGAAATATATAAACATTTAACATATTGTAGCATCAAATGTTTTGATATTCAAGATAAATCTGGGACGTAGTAAAATTAATTTTACTACGTCCCAGATTGAAAATACCCTGTCCCAAATTAAACTATCCTTTTAAATATTTGTCTACGCTTACCAGCTTCACGCTGAGCACGAATATCCTCGCTGCCAGCTCAAGCTCCTCTACTGTCGGGAAGGACGGTGCAATACGTATATTGCTGTCCTTTGGATCCTTTCCGTATGGATAGGTTGCGCCGGCCGGAGTCAGAACAAGACCCGCCTTCTTTGCCTTTGCCACGATCGCCTTCGCACATCCGTCCAGAGAGTCGAAGGAAATAAAATATCCGCCGAGGGGCTTTGTCCATGTTCCGATTTCAAGACCTCCAAGCTCCTGTTCCAGCACCTCCTGGACCTTTTCAAATTTAGGCCGCAGGATCTCGGCATGCTTTTTCATATGCTCATGCATTCCCTGCATATCTCCGAAAAATCTTACATGGCGAAGCTGATTAAGCTTATCATATCCGATCGTCTGGAACTGCATATAACGCCTTGCATCCTCAAGATTTCCTCTGGAAGCCGCAAGCGCCGCAATACCCGACCCCGGGAAGGACACCTTCGATGTGGAAATGAATTTGATCACGATATCCGGATTGCCTGCCTTGATACATTCGTTTAATATCTCAAGCAATACATCCTTTTTATCTTCATAAAGATGATGGATCGAATATGCGTTATCCCAGAAGATACGGAAATCCTTTGCCGCCGGCTTAAGATGCGCAAATCTTCTTACCGTTTCGTCGGAATAGGAAATTCCTGTGGGATTCGAATATTTCGGCACACACCAGATTCCCTTGATCGAAGCATCCTCAGAAACCAGCTTCTCTACCATATCCATATCAGGCCCCGTCTCAAGAAGAGGAACATTGATCATCTCGATTCCAAAAAACTCCGTAATAGCAAAATGTCTGTCATACCCCGGTACCGGGCATAAAAATTTTACCTTTTTCAGCCTGGACCACGGAGTGCTCCCCATGAATCCATGGGTCATAGCACGCGACACCGTGTCAAACATTACATTCAGACTTGAATTCCCGTAGATCAATACACTTCTTTCCGGCACCTCCGACATATCCGCCAGAAGCTTCCTCGCCTCAAAAATACCATCCAGCACCCCGTAGTTTCTGCAGTCTACGCCTTCAGAGCTTACCAGATCACAGCCTCCTGTCAAAGCATCCATCAGGCCGTTGCTCAGGTCAAGCTGCGCCTTGGACGGCTTACCGCGGGACATATCCAATTTGAGTCCTTTTCCCTTTACGTCTTCAAACTCTTTTTCAAGCTTTTGCTTTAAAGCTAGCAGTTCCTCTTTTTTCAATTTACTGTATGGCTTCATTGTGGGCTCCTCCTGTTTTCCATCCTTATTTTACGTACCATATGCTATTTTATTCAAAAACGCAGGAAAATGCAAGAGGAACTTGCATTTTCCCATAATTTTTTACGAACATAGTCAATTTATCCGCTCCGTTTTGCAATTTTCTATTTTGATTTGTTCATATTTTGTAATCCATCAGACAAACGCACTGCTTCCCCCTGGATGCATACACCTCTTCAAACATTTCGCGGCTGTACACCATTTCCCCTGCAATCGGATCCGCAATCGTTACCGTATCCTCCGAATATCCGGTCAGAACCGCACCATGGTCATTATTTGCCCAGTCAACGTACTCCCCCGTCTCCGTTTTCCAGCCTTCCGCGGCCTGCCTTTCTTCCATATCGATCGTGACCCATACCACAACTGGTGTATCCTCGCTGACAAGGCGGTATATTTCTTCGGCGGAAGCGCCGGTCTTATCAACCGCCCGTCTGGAGCTGCCGTTTTCTCTGAGATATTTGTTAGCCGCCGTCCGTATCGCTTTTGCTCCGCATATGTAGCCCTCCCCGGCAGCCGGATCTCCCACAAAGTACCGGTTCAGGTCCGGTCCGTACAATTTGCCGTCGCCGCCGTAATAAAATTCCGCCGGGGCCGTCGGCAGATATTCCTCCGCCATAGTGACCTTATCCACATCATAACCGTAATAATTCAGCACCATAGTCAAAGCCGTGATCTCGCATCCGGTAGGAAGCTCCGGCATCTGCAGCACGATCTCAAAATCCTCGATCCGATGCTCCTCAGGAAAGGACACTTTCCCATCCTCCTTCCCTTCAGGCACCGTCTGCACCGCATCCTCACCCTTACCTTCCGCAAGATACATATCCGCCGGAAGCTCTCCCACATTTACACCAACAAAAATAACCGCACAAAATATAACCGCTGTCACCAGCTCCAATGCCCATTCAAGCGACATCCTCATCTTATGCTTTCCTCCTCGCCCGCAGGAATGATACTTCCATATACGGGCAACAAATCCTTGATATATTATATTCTATGAAAGCATTTGAAATCAATTAGGGACAGGGTTTTTTCAATCCGGGACGTAGTATTTTTAAAAATACTACGTCCCGGATTGAACTTTACCCTGTCCCCATATGAAATATTCTTGGTATAATGCTGTCCATCATGGACGCATCGAACACTTTAAAACCTCTCACTACTCCGTCTGTATAATTCCCGGGCGTCGGTGCAATCTTCTGCCATTGATAAAAAATCTCCAGATTTTTTTCTATCAGAAGAATATCGCTCGTATTATCATCCCCGTCACTCGGATAAACGATCACGGAACGGTACGGCGTCTGATTCGGCTTAAGGCTTGAGGCCTGCGGATGCGTCAGCAGATGGTGCCCGTCATACGCCATATCCTTTGCCTTCACAAGCACCTCCTCATACGAATTTAAAAAAATAATATTCATCATACCCTTATATTTTTCGCTTACCCAATCGTTATTGGTGATTATAACCGCTCTTTTTATCCTCCACATAGTGCCTCCTTATGAACTCTTTCCGATATGGTACTCCTTCTTAAGCATATACATGATACTCCTGGACGCCACGTCCACGATGATGAAGCCCAACGCGATCGCGAGACATGTCGCGAACAGCACGATCATCTCACTGTAGGCCAGGCCGGTATCTTTGCTCACGAATCCGTACATCATGTAATAGAGATTCGGTCCCGGTATCAGCGGAAATACGGACGCCGTCAGGAAGATCGTCGACGGCGCCCTGTTGATCCTAGACATGATAAATGCATAAAATGCCACAAATACCGCGGCTACTAAGGTTGCAAAAAAATTACTCGGCTTAAGCTCAAACACCACAAGATAAATTGCCCATGTAAAAAATGCGCCGACTCCCGAATATACGACCTGCCATTTCCTGATCTTAAACCACATCGCAAAGCCAATACACGCGGCGGTACAGGAAATGAGCTGAATCGGAATACTGTGGTTCAATATAAAGCCTTCCGATCCCACCCCGTCAAGCATAAGTATGGCAAGGGCGATGCCGAACGCAATTCCCGCCGCGCCGAGCATCGAATTCATAATATTGAGAGCGCCGGAAATAAAATCTCTCTGCAGCACCTCCCGGATCCCGTTCGTAACGCCCAGACCACTAATCAAAAGCATAACGATCCCTATCATAATCCTGTCCGGATGGCTCCCGGCCCCCATGCGCATCGCCAGCAGAATGATTACCTCCGACAGGAAGGACAAGATCATATTGTATACAAACAGATTACTTTCCCTTTTCCCGAGCCAGTCTCCGACGGCAACGATCATCAGGGAAACAATCACCGCGATCACCGCATCCACAAAATTGCACCCGAAGAAAACCGCAAAGCCCGCGCCGCCCATGACGCCTGCCAGATACCTGATAAAAAGCTTCTGCTCCTCCCGGTTCATAACCTCCAGATATTTTTCTCTGAATTCTTTCTCATCCGGCCGGTTTGCACATACATATCTGGATAAATTATTCAGATAATCCAGGCGGTCAAAATCGATATCCGTCGATTCGATCTGGCGTATCTGCGTAATGATATCCCCCTCCGGCGTCTCTACGGTAATCTGCAGGTTACTCGGAATCGCAAAAACGTCATACCTCTTAAACCCATAGCTTTTACACATCCTGTAGAGGCTGTCCTCCAGCCTGAAATTCTCCGCACCGCTTTTTAGCATGGCCTCGCCCACATCAAGAATATTCTGTACAATCTTATTATAATCCATAAAACACATTACCTCCTTCCCGACAAAATCCATGTGTCGTATAAAATTATAGTATTTGCTGCAAAGTCAGCTGTCTGTCCCGCGTATAATTATAGGTCAATAATTTAATAGGTTTGTGCTCGAAAAATTTACGCTTTTTCACATAATCAATTACAGCATCAGAGAAGCTCCGTGCAATGGCTGTAGTATTGCTGCCAGTCTGGAAAGTAATCCGTCAAAAATGCTATTCTGACTTCGGGTTTCTTTCGGCTCGGGCAATCCGACCAGTCCGCGCTGAACACAGATCTTATAATTTTCCTCATTGACTCATTGACTGAAAAAATATGAACAGACATTCTTTTATTCCTCCTATGGTACATAGTATACTATGTTCATATACTTTTGTACACAAGGAATGGCAGCCTGTTTTTGTATGTAATGCAAAGGAACGCAAAAGCGGAGAGTCCTTTCGAGCTCTCCGCCCATCCCCGATCCCACGATCGCCACCGGAAACGTCAAAGCTCCAGCTGCCTCAGCTCCTGATTCGCTGCGTCGTACAAGTAGACCTTGTTCGACAGGACTTCCGACGGATCGAAGACCTTGTTCATCTGCTTGAGCCGCATAAGTATACTGCGCGGCTGTATCGTTCCTTTTTTATGAACCCTGGCTTCGCTGGTGCCCGTGAAGGCTATATAATAATCGTCCCCGAAAAGCTCTGCTATGCGCTTCATTACTCCGGGATAAAACATGGCAATTGCACCGTTTATCTGCGCTGTCGTTGTCACAGTCGGCACTGCAAGCGGTG
>CAQNVT010000136.1 GCA_948844705.1 uncultured Dorea sp. | reverse complement strand
TGTAAGAACCACGCCCGGTTCCTACCTCGGCTCCTGCCGTTATAAGCTTCCTGAGGATCTGACCGATCCTGTCTATCCTGAGTTATTCCGGAAGCTGGAAGAGAAAAATATCGGATACTTTTTCTATATCGGCGGAAATGATTCCATGGATACCGTAAGCAAGCTATCACGCTATGCTGCCGGAATCGAGAGCAGCATCCGCTTTATCGGAGTTCCCAAAACAATCGACAACGATCTGGTACACACCGACCACACACCGGGATACGGAAGCGCCGCAAAATATGTGGCTACCGTTGTCCGTGAGATCGCTACGGACGCTAATGTATATGATAATAAGCAGTCCGTAACAATTGTAGAGATCATGGGACGTCACGCAGGATGGCTGACCGCCGCAAGCATTCTTGCACGGAAATACGAGGGAGACAACCCGGTACTTGTATACCTTCCGGAGGTTGCATTTGATCAGGATGCATTCATCGAAAAGGTAAAGGACGCTCTTAAGACCACACCAAATCTCATCGTATGTATTTCCGAAGGAATTAATGACGGAAAGGGTACCTTTATCTGTGAATATGCAAGCGATGTAGGAGTAGATAACTTCGGTCATAAGATGCTGACCGGCTCAGGAAAATACCTGGAAAATCTTGTAAAGGAAAAAATCGGCGTAAAGGTCCGTTCCATCGAGCTTAATGTCTGCCAGCGTTGCTCCTGTGCACACCTTTCCAGAGTAGATCTTGACGAAGCAGAAAATGCAGGTATCTACGCAGTCCAGGTGGCTTTATCAGGAGAGACCGGCAAAATGATTACCTTTATCCGCAATAAGAGCATTCCATATGAATTATCCTACGGAATTGCCGACGTAAATCTGATCTGCAACAAAGAAAAGCCTGTTCCGGCAGAATGGATCATAAATGAAGGCTCCGATATCAGCGACGAATTTATCGATTATGCAAGGCCGCTCACCCAGGGCTATGTAGAGCTTCCTACGAAAAACGGAATCCCGCTTTTTGCATACCGCAGATGAGAAACAGTCAAGAAAATGTTCACACTTTGTTCATTTATCTTTTAAAAAACTTTCATTTCTACAACATGATTTCTTAACAGCTGTTTCATATACTATAATTAACAAATGAGCAAAGCAATAATACTATTTTGAATAAACTTTTTCATAATACATGCCGGGCACTGCGAAAGCGGTGACCCGGCATCCTCCCTTTTTGTAAGGATTTAATTTCTTTTTCTACCACATATACCCCTGTGCGGCCGATGTGATATTGCCGCCGTTCTGGGTAAGCTCCCCATAGGTTCCGCCGTCCTCGATCAACAATCCCGCATTCAGAATTATATGATCGATATTTCCTGCGCTTAAAGTAATCACTCCCGACTCATCATTTTGAACAACCGTTCCTTCAATATATCCGACACTCATAAAAGTACCCGAGGTCTCGATCGGCTGGGCTGCAATAATCTTGGAATTCTGAGTCTCCTCTGGCTCATCCTCCATTCCGCCTTTTCCTATGTCACCGTTAAAAAGCGTTTTATTATTCGTAAATACGCCGTCCACTTTAAGTGTACCGTCTTCCATGAGCACAATAAAGCCGTCATTTACAATATCAGAACGAACCTCAAGCGTTCCGTCTATATTTATCTGCGCATCCTCGGTAACAGACAATGACACGCCCTCATCCAGTACAAGAGTACCGTATATCGTAATGAAGCCGTTAAGTGTCAGTACATTTTCACCCTCGCCCGGATGTATGGTTATCGTACCGTCCCGTTTATTAATCGCTTCGCGCATAATCTCTCCAAGCTCCTCCTCGGAAAGCGGAAGTGTATATTCTCCTTCCGGATCGGCCGGCTCCTCCGGCACTCCGCTAAGAAGCCCGTCATCGAGCTCCTCCATAACATATTCCGGAATATCTTCACGAGAAAACGGCTTTACCTCAAGGCTTGTTTTTCCATCCGCACCAGACACGACCCGCGCCATTTCTCCTGCCGAAACCTCCGTACTTTCTCCGGTATCAGTAAGTTCACAGGTTACAGTTCCTTCTATAATATAGACATTAGGACTTTTCTCACCTGTTGCATTTACCCACCCGCAGGTCCCGCGGATTCCTACTACCATAGTCCCGGTGTGAATTTCCAGAGACTCCTCCTCCTTAAGAGGCTCTGTCACATGAAAAAACAGGCCCCCCTCAGCAGCGGTCATCGTCAAATGCTCCTCCTCCTTACTGATCTCGGCAGTGCTCAATTCGTCCATTTTTGCAAGCTTTGTATCATCCAGATTGATCCATGCATAGCTGTCTATCCGTGTCTGCGCCTGATAACCGTCATACAAAGGCAGCTTTTCCTTCGTCTCTACCTCCTTTTTGTCTCCGTCCATAATTCCCACAGAGCCCTTTGTCTTTTCCAGACGCATAGTCACAGCGCTGACCTCTTCCGCTCCTTCCCCGTTCTTCCCGGTCTCTGCATCTGTTTCATTTTTTCCTCCGCATCCGGCACAAAAAAATATTGCCAGCATTAGAATAAGAAGCATTTCCCGTAATCGTTTCATCCTTTGACTCTCCTTCCTTTCTTCCAGATAATGTCTGATTTGTTTTTAAAATTGTATTGAAAAAGCACTCCTTTG
The DNA here is from genome assembly GCA_948844705.1 of uncultured Dorea sp. Lineage (GTDB taxonomy): Bacteria > Bacillota > Clostridia > Lachnospirales > Lachnospiraceae > CAPEBR01. Next base: position 242 of record CAQNVT010000136.1, on the reverse strand, counting down.
CTCAGGAGTGCTTTTAATACGTGGGCGAGAGGATTCGAACCCCCGACCTTCTGGTCCGTAGCCAGACGCTCTATCCAGCTGAGCTACGCCCACACAGTATATATACTTTTATGCTTTTCACAGCAAAAATTATTATAGTCTATATTTTGTTATATGTCAATAAGTTAAATCAAATATTTCGGAAATATTGTAACAGTTCGTTACAATTCACGGTTTAGCCGATTAGGACTTTTTAATATTTC
>CAQNVT010000135.1 GCA_948844705.1 uncultured Dorea sp. | reverse complement strand
TACGGTGTGCGCCGGGAAGGGGCTCCGCGGCGGGAAGCATCGTTTCCTACTGTCTGGAGATCACGACCATTGATCCGATCAGATATCAGCTCCTCTTTGAGCGTTTCCTGAATCCGGAGCGGGTATCCATGCCGGATATCGACGTGGACTTCTGCTTTGAGAGGAGGCAGGAGGTTATTGATTATGTAGTGCGCAAATACGGAGCGGACCGTGTGGTTCAGATCGTGACCTTCGGTACGCTTGCCGCCCGGGGTGTGATCCGGGATGTGGGAAGAGTTATGGATCTTCCCTATGCGTTTGTAGATTCTATCGCGAAAATGATTCCCAGGGAGCCTAATATTACCCTTGAGCGGGCGCTTAAGACAAGCTCTGATCTTAAGAAATCTTACGATGAGGATCCGCAGGTGAAGGAGCTTATCGACATGTCCATGCGTCTGGAGGGTCTTCCGAGACATACCTCCATGCATGCGGCGGGTGTTGTCATAAGCCAGAAGGCGGTGGACGAGTATGTGCCGCTGTCTCTCGGGGCGGACGGCTCTGTTACCACGCAGTTCACCATGACCACTCTTGAGGAGCTGGGGCTTCTCAAAATGGATTTTCTGGGACTTCGAACCCTGACCGTCATCCGGGACGCCGTGGCTCTTGCCAGCAAGAGCGCGGGAAAGCAGATTGATATGGACAAGATCGATTATGACGATCAGGCAGTGTATGATTCCATCGGAAGCGGCAGGACAGACGGGGTGTTCCAGCTTGAGAGCGCCGGGATGAAGAGCTTTATGAAGGAATTAAAGCCAAGAAATCTGGAGGATGTCATCGCGGGGATATCCCTGTACCGTCCGGGTCCGATGGATTTTATTCCTCAGTACATCAGGGGTAAGAACCATCCGGAGCTTATCACCTATGACTGTCCGCAGCTCGAGGGAATCTTAGAGCCGACCTACGGCTGTATCGTATATCAGGAGCAGGTTATGCAGATCGTGCGCGACCTGGCGGGATATACCCTGGGCAGAAGCGACCTTCTGAGGCGCGCCATGTCCAAGAAAAAGGGCGATGTAATGAAAAAGGAACGCCAGAGCTTCGTCTATGGAAATAAGGAGGAAAATGTGCCCGGTTGTATTGCTAACGGAATCGACGAGCGGACGGCGAACAAGATCTATGATGAAATGATTGATTTTGCGAAATATGCGTTTAACAAATCCCATGCGGCCGCCTATGCAGTGGTGGCGTACCAGACTGCGTGGTTAAAATATTATTATCCGGTGGAATTTATGGCGGCTCTCATGACCTCCTGTATCGATAATTCCTCCAAGGTATCAGAATATATTTATACATGCCGGCAGATGGGGATCAGGATCCTGCCGCCGGACATCAATAAAGGCATGGCTACGTTTTCCGTAGACGGAGGAAATATCCGGTTCGGCCTTGCGGCGATCAAAAGCGTGGGAAGGTCCGTGATCGAGGCGATCATAGAGGAGCGCCGGGAGCGCGGAGAGTTTACGACTCTTAAGGATTTTATCGAGCGGATGGCCGGAAAGGAGATCAATAAAAGAACGATCGAAAACTTTATCAAATCCGGCGCCTTCGACGGCTTCCGGGGGACGAGAAAGCAGCTTATGATCATCTACATACAGGTGCTCGACCAGGCGCTTCAGGAGAAGAAATATTCCATGGCGGGCCAGATGTCGCTGTTTGACATGGTGGACGAGGACCAGAAGGCAGAGTTTGATATTCCGCTTCCCAATGTGGGCGAATATGAAAAGGAGACGAAGCTTGCATTTGAAAAGGAGGTGCTGGGCGTTTACTTAAGCGGGCATCCGATGGAGGATTATGAGGAAAAATGGCGGAAGAATATTTCCCGCACGACATTGGATTTCCAGCTTGATGAGGAGACCGGACGGACGAAGGTGCGGGACGGCGCAAGGGAGACTGTCGGCGGGCTCATTGCCGGAAAGACCGTCAAATATACGAAGACGAATAAGACCATGTGCTTCCTTACGCTGGAGGATCTGCTGGGTACGGTAGAGATCGTCGTATTTCCGAGAGATTATGAAAAATACCGTCAGCATCTGGAGGAGGAGAACAAGATATTTGTCCGGGGCAGGGTGTCAGAGGAAGATGATGCGCCCAGTAAGCTGATCTGTGAATCGGTCATTCCCTTTGAGCAGACGAAGAAGGAGCTGTGGCTTCAGTTCGCGGATAAAGGAGCATTTCTTAAAGATGAAAAGCTTCTCTATGATATGATGGGAAGCTCCGACGGCGGGGACGAGGTCATAATCTACTGCAAGGCGGAGCGCGCGGTGAAGCGGCTTCCGCCGAACCGGAATGTGCATGTGGAGCCGGGGCTGTTGAGCAGATTGACGAATTATCTTGGAGAATCTTGTGTAAAAGTAATAGAAAAACCCATTGAAAACGTGAAATAATTCCTGTAAAATGTGGCTTGACAAGATAATTTTAACAAAGAAACATACAATGGAGGAGAGAATCATGGCACAGAAAATAATTCGTACAATTGGTGTTCTTACAAGCGGAGGAGATGCTCCGGGAATGAATGCGGCGATCCGTGCGGTAGTCAGGACCGGTCTTGGGAAAGGACTCAAGGTAAGAGGAATCAGAAAAGGCTATCAGGGACTTTTGAACGAAGAGATCATTGACCTGTCTGCAAGAGATGTATCCGACACCATTCAGCGAGGAGGTACGATCCTTCAGACAGCCCGCTGCGAGGAGATGCGTACGGAGGACGGCCAGCAGAAGGCTGCGGCTATCTGTAAGAAGTACGGTATTGACGGCCTGGTAGTTATCGGAGGAGACGGTTCCTTTGCCGGCGCCCAGAAGCTTGCAAATCTGGGAGTAAATACGGTAGGTATCCCGGGTACGATCGACCTTGATATCGACTGTACAGAATATACGATCGGATTCGATACGGCGGTAAATACAGCGATGGAAGCAATCGATAAGGTGCGCGATACCTCCACCTCCCACGAGAGATGTTCGATCATAGAGGTTATGGGCAGAGATGCAGGATATCTTGCATTATGGTGCGGAATCGCAAACGGCGCGGAGCGCATCCTTCTGCCGGAGGAGCATGACTACAACGAGGAGATCATCGTCAAGGATATCCAGGAAAACAGAAGGCGTGGAAAGAAGAATTACATCATCATCAATGCAGAGGGTATCGGCGATTCTATCAATATGGCAAAAAGGATCGAAGAAGCGACCGGCATGGAGACCCGTGCCACGATTATCGGGCACATGCAGCGGGGCGGAAGCCCGACCTGTAAGGACAGAGTATATGCGTCCATTATGGGGGCGATGGCGGTTGACCTTCTGATCGCAGGCAAGTCAAACCGTGTCGTAGGCTACAGACATGGACAGTACGTAGATTTCGATATCGACGAGGCGCTCGGTATGAAGAAGGAAATCCCGCCTTATCAGTATGATATCGCGAAGCTTCTTGCACTGTAGTCAAGAGTAACTGCCTATGACGAAGGATGTACTGATCACCATATCCGGACTCCACTATGAGGAGAATATACAGACAGGTGAGGAAGAGACAGAGCCTGTGGAGGTCATCTGCCCTGCCGTATATTATTTTAAGAACGGCAAGCATTATATTCTTTATGAAGCGCCTGTGGAGGGGATGTCCGGAACAATTAAAAATAAGATAAAGATTAAAGAAAATGAATCCTTGGAGGTTACAAAGTCCGGTCTCACCAATACACATTTGTTTTTTGAGAAAGGAAGGCTTGCGGTCACGCAGTATGAGACGCCTTACGGCTCGATCGTTGTAGGGACACATACAAGGGAGCTTACGGTGGACGTTGCGGAGGACAGGATCGACGTATACGTCCGGTATGAGCTTGATGTAAGCGGAGATAAGATCGCGGACTGCGTCATCAGGATCAAGGTTGAAGCGAAGTAAATTGGGGACTTTCTTGTGGAAGTCCCTTTTATTATGGTGTAAAATAGGAGAAGAATACAAGAGGCGGGGAAAGGCGAAAGCATGATAGGAGGGAGGATGAGAAAAATGGAGCTGACACATTTTGACGAATACGGAAAAGCGCTCATGGTGGATGTGACGGGAAAGAATGACACGGAAAGAGCGGCTACGGCTATGGGAAGGATCCTTGTGAGCCGGGCGGTGTACGATGCCATAGAAGAAGGCACGGTCGGAAAGGGAGACGTGCTCGGGGTGGCGACGACGGCAGGAATCATGGGGGCTAAGAGAACGTCGGAGCTGATCCCTATGTGCCATATCCTGCCGGTTACGGGGTGCCGGGTGCAGTTCGAGATGAATCCGGAGGAATGTGCGGTATACTGCTACTGCACGGTAAAGGTGACCGGGAAGACAGGCGTGGAGATGGAGGCGCTCACAGGCGTAAGCGTGGCTCTTCTTACCGTATATGATATGTGCAAGGCGATTGATAAGTCCATGGAGATAGGGGAGATCTGCCTTCTTAGAAAGAGCGGCGGAAAAAGCGGCGACATACAGAACCGGCGCGCCGCAAAAAAGCCCGCCAGAACCCTGGCGGACCTGGATATATTGTAGGTGAGAATGACGGACCCGGATATATTGCAGGCCGGAGACGCGGATTAAGAAGCCGCTGCCTGCCGGCATGGCGGATCCGGGGTAAGAGCAGATAAGAAAAAGGAGAGAAAAAGATATGGGTTATGGAAGCAGAGTAAATGGGATATTGTACGGCGGGGACTACAATCCGGAGCAGTGGCCCGAGGAGGTATGGCAGGAGGACATGCGTCTTCTCAAAAAAGCACACATCAATATGGTGACGCTTAATGTATTCAGCTGGGCGGCGCTGCAGCCCGGCGAGGACACATACGATTTCACGCGGCTTGACAGGATCATGGAGCTGGTGCAGGAAAATGGGCTCAAGGTATGTATGGCGACCTCTACGGGAGCACATCCGGCGTGGATGGCGAAACGGCATCCGGACATACTCAGGACAGAGAAAAACGGCATGAAGAGAAAATTTGGAGGGCGTCACAATTCCTGCCCCAACAGTCCCTCCTACAGACATTATGCGCCGAAGCTTGCCGCAGAGCTTGCAGGGCGTTATAAGGAGTATGACAATATTGTGGCATGGCACGTATCCAATGAATTTGGCGGGGAATGCTATTGTGAGAACTGTGAAAGGGCCTTCCGGGAATGGCTCAGGGAAAAGTACGGCACGATAGCGGAAGTGAACCGAAGCTACAATACCTCTTTCTGGGGGCATACCTTCTATGATTGGGACGAGATCGTGCTTCCCAATTTCCTGAGTGAGCATTTCTGGCATAACGGGCGGGAATCGACGATGTTCCAGGGCATTTCCCTGGATTACATGAGGTTTATGTCCGACAGCATGCTGGACTGCTTCCGGCTGGAATATGACGAGATAAAGAAGGAAATGCCGGACGTGCCGGTCACAACAAACCTGATGGGCCAGGGCGTAATCTGATTCCTTCCGAATAAAAGATACCCAACCGAAGGGGGCTGTGGCATATGTTCCGCGGCCCCCTTTTCGTGTTGTCGTTCATTGTAATCCGCTTTTCGATGAACAGACTGGGAGCTCTGGCTGTTATATCTTTAACATAATCAACATACGACACAATGAAAGATATAGGTATATTCTACGGCTCCACAACCGGAACCACCGAAGAGGTGGCACATAAGCTCGGTAAACTCCTGGGCGTATCCGACGAGGACATCCACAACGTGGCCGATACCGCACCCTCTGTCCTGGGCGACTACCGCCTGATGGTGCTGGGCAGCTCCACATGGGGAAGCGGAGAACTGCAGGACGACTGGTACGACTTCCTCGACGGTGCCGGCGCTCTCAACCTCAAAGGCCATAAAATGGCCATCTTCGGTCTGGGCGACGAAAGTATGACCGATACCTTCTGCAATGCGGTTGGTGAAATCCGCAAGAGAATGGAACCTACCGAAGCTGTGCTTGTCGGCGAGTATCCTGCCGATGTATATAATTACGAGCATTCCGAAGCCACCGACGGAAACACGATGTACGGCTTGTTGCTCGACGAAGTCAACCGCCCGGAAATCACCGACAAGCGCCTTGCCGACTGGGCTGCAATAATTAAAAAAGCTTAAGGTACATCTCGGCAAGCCATTGGCTTCGTGCAGCCAATGAATTAATCTGCTGAATTTTATTTCATACGCAAATAGTAGCGCAGGCTCCCGCGGAATTATACGCGGGAGCCTGCGACGTTGTGTCTTCGCCCGACAAATGCTATCTTTGCACTGGCCAATGCCTTTTGTTGGCTTGTGTTAGAAACAATGATTTCGCGTATAATCGACGAAAAGAACGTACGCCTGGCGAAGGCGCTTATCGACAAGGCGGATTATTCGAC
>CAQNVT010000134.1 GCA_948844705.1 uncultured Dorea sp. | reverse complement strand
CCACAAGATAATCAAAAATATCCGGATTCATCATCATAAATCCGCCGTTAATGACCGCTCCGTCTGTAGAAGACTTATCTTATATACCTCCGGCTCAAGCTCATACATAAATACTGCCACATGTACTCCCTCTGTATTTCTCAGATGGCTTACAATGCCGTCTAATTCCTTCGGTGTCACTTTGTAAAAATCCATCGTGGATTTTCTGATATAAGATACGATACATTTCCCGTCAAGAAACAGGATACTTTCCATAAGCGCCCTTCCCAGGATCTGATTCTGGGCATAGGTCTTTACATAATAGGTGTCCCGGATAATTCCCGGAGCATCGATCCCCTTCTTCAAAAGCTCTGCCGCCGCCTCAAAGGTGGACGGGCCCGCGCAGGAATACTGGAACACGCCTGTATCATGCACGATTCCAAGATAAAGCGCCTCTGCCGCTTTCCTGCTGACCTTATCCTTATCCATAAGGCCGAACGCCAGCTCGGAGGCAGAGCTTGCATCCGGAACGATATAGTTATTTTCGGCAAAGCTTCCGTTGCTGATATGGTGGTCTATACAAAATGTATTCTTCGCGCCTTCAAAAAGCGGCACGGAAAAGCCCAGCCTGTCCTTATCCCCGCAGTCCATGCAGACAAACAGATCGTACGTTTGTCCTTCCTCGATACTGTGGCGGATATCCTTCGTATCCTCAAGAAATTTAAAGGGCTCCGGAATTTCCTCCAGATACACATCTGTTTTTTTGTCCGGATAGTTATCTCTGATATACCGATATAATCCCATACAGGAACCCACACAGTCTCCGTCCGGTCTTATATGTCCCCCGACCGCAATGCTGCCTGCCTGCATAAGCATTTTATTAAGCATCCTCTTCACCCTCTGTCTTCAAGCTTTTTGTTACCTCATCAATCTTCTTTGACATATTGACTCCGTATTCTATCGACTGGTCAAGCACAAACCTGATCTCCGGAGTATTGCGCAGGTTAAGCGTTCTTGCAAGCTCCCGGCGGATATAGCCCTCCGCACTCTGAAGTCCTGCAATCGTATCTGCCTGCGCTTTTTCATCTCCCAGAACACTGATGTATGCCTTACTGGTCTTAAGATCCGGCGCCACCTCCACGGCTACCACCGAGGTCCACGGAGACACCCGCGGATCCTTGATCCCGCCTCTTAAAATATTGCTCAGCTCCCGCTGCACCTCGGTGTTAACCCTTGTATTCTTAATACTTCTTTTTCTCAATTTTCTTTCCTTTCTGCTATAGAACAGGATATTATCTCGGAATCTCGACCATCTTATAGGACTCTACCTGGTCGCCCTCCTTGATATCATTAAAGTTAGCGAATACAAATCCGCATTCATATCCTGCTCTTACTTCCTTTACATCATCCTTAAAACGTCTCAGGGAAGCGAGCGGTCCTTCAAAGATGACAATGCCGTCTCTGGTAAGCCGTACGGAGCAGTCTCTTTCAAATGTTCCGTCCAGCACATAGGAACCTGCGATCGTGCCGACTCCGGATGCCTTAAAGGTCTGGCGGACCTCTGCGTGTCCGAGTACCTTCTCCTCGAATACCGGATCGAGCATTCCTTTCATCGCTGCTTCCACATCTTCAATTGCATTATAAATTACACGGTACAGACGTATATCCACGCCCTCTCGTTCCGCCGTCTCCTTTGCAGTCGTGTCGGGCCGTACGTTAAATCCGATAATGATCGCATTGGATGCAGATGCAAGACTGACATCAGACTCGTTGATCGCACCTACGCCTCCGTGGATGATCTTGATCACAACCTCGTCATTGGACAGCTTCAGAAGGCTCTGCTTAATAGCCTCAACCGAGCCCTGTACGTCGGCCTTCACTACAATGCCAAGCTCCTTCAGATTACCCTCCTGGATCTGTGTGAACAGATCGTCCAGCGAAAGCTTGGATTTTGTATCCTCAAGAAGCTTCACCTTGCTCTGCGCAATAAATGTTTCCGCAAAGTTTCTTGCTTCCTTATCATTGCCGCATCCTACAAATACCTCGCCGGCATTCGGCACGTCATTCAAACCAAGGATCTCAACCGGTGTGGAAGGACCTGCTTCCTTTACACGTCTTCCCTTGTCATCCATCATGGCCCTTACCTTGCCGTGTGCAGAGCCCGCGGCAATCGCATCGCCGACACGCAAGGTTCCCTTCTGCACTAGCACGGTTGCAACGGATCCTCTTCCCTTATCAAGCTCGGCCTCCAGTACAAGTCCTCTTGCGCGGCGGTTGGAATTCGCTTTTAGCTCCATGACCTCCGCTGTCAGAAGAATCATTTCCATAAGCTCCTCTAAGCCCTCGCCGGTCTTTGCCGATACCGGAACAAAGATCGTGCTTCCGCCCCAGTCCTCTGCAATAAGCTCATATTCTGTAAGCTCCTGCTTTACACGCTCAACATTCGCGCTTGGTTTATCAATCTTATTTACCGCAACGACGATCTTGATCCCTGCCGCCTTCGCATGATTGATCGCCTCTACGGTCTGCGGCATGACACCGTCGTCCGCCGCAACAACAAGAATCGCAATATCTGTAGAGTTTGCCCCTCTCATACGCATTGCCGTAAATGCTTCATGTCCCGGGGTATCCAGGAAGGTGATCTTCTCTCCGTTGATCTCTACGACAGATGCACCGATATGCTGGGTAATGCCTCCGGCCTCTCTTCCGATCACATTTGTATTGCGGATCGCATCAAGAAGCGATGTCTTGCCGTGATCAACATGACCCATAACACAGACTACCGGCGGACGCTTCTTCATCTTGCTTTCGTCCTCTTCCTCTTCCTTAAGAAGCTCCTCGATGACGTCTACAACCTCTTCCTTCTCGCAGAGCACCTCAAACTCCAGGGCGATTTCCTCTGCGGTCTCATAATCGATCTCCTGATTGACCGTAACGATTTTTCCCTGCATGAAAAGCTTCTTCACGATAACAGAAGGAACGACCTTCATCTTATCTGCAAGCTCCTGGATCGTAAGCACCTCGGGAATCACGATGGACTTGATCTTCTCCTCCTGCTTCTGCTCCTTCGGCTGCGGCTTCTGAAGCTGTGCCTTCGGCTCGATCTTTCCCTTCTTGCCCTTGCTCATTCCGTCCTCATCACGGCGGAAATCCTTCTTCTTATGATCGTCCTTGCCCTTTCCTTTGCTGCGCTGAGGCTTCTGTCCTTCCACGATCGGCGCCGGGATAGAGGAATGTCTGTCTCCGCGGTTCTCTCCCGGTCTTCCTCCGCGGCCCTGGCCTCTGTCAAAGCCGCCTCTCTCTCCCTGATTTCTGTCAAAAGAGCCTCTTTCGTTTCCACGGCCGCTCTGATTTCTCTCTCCGCGGAAACGGTCCTGACGTCCGGACTGGTCACGGTCTCTTCTGTCTCCCTGCGGGCGGCTGCCTCCTTCTCTTCTGTCTCCCTGGAAACGCGGCCTGTCGTCTCTTCTGTCTCCCTGGAAGCGGCTGCCTCCTTCTCTTCTGTCTCCCTGGAAACGGCCTCCTTCTCTTCTATCTCCCTGAGAACGCGGCCTGTCGTCTCTTCTGTCTCCCTGGAAGCGGCTGCCTCCTTCTCTTCTGTCTCCCCGCGGACGGTTCTGGTTCTCCTGATCACGGTCTCTTCTGTCTCCCTGCGGACGGTCGGAGCGTCTGTCGGAAGGAATCTGGGATTTTCCTGCTCTCTCCGGCTTTGCCTCGGCTGCCAGCTTTTCGGCAGTCTTCTCCGCCTGCATCTTTTCCGCTGCCTTTGTATCTGCAGGCTGTGTCTTTTCTGCCTGCGGCTTTTCCGGCTGTACCTTTTCCGCCGCCTTTATATCTGCAGACTGTACTTTTTCTGCCTGTACTTTTTCTGCCTGTGCTTTTTCCGGCTGTACCTTTTCCGCCTTTGGAGCTTCCGAAGCCTTCACTGCCGGCTTTGCCTCCGGTTCCTGCGCACGCTCGGCTCTTACCTTCTCTGCCTGCGGCTTCATAGCTGCGGACTTCGCAGCCGCTGCCGCTGCTTTGGACGGGCATCCGTTATTTACCTGCATGGGCCTTCCCATCTGCTGCGCAGGCTTTGCACCCGGACGTCTGCCCTGTCCCTGCCTTGCACCGCTCTGGATATTCTGGGGACGGAATACCTGCACGATATTTTTCTTCTTCGGCACACCCGGCTTCGGTGCTTCTTTGGCATCTGTCTCCTGCTTTTCCTTCTTTCCGAAGGTCTTCCTTACAAGCTCGGCCTCTGAAGCTTCAATCGAGCTCATATGATTTTTTACCTCTATATTCTTTCCGATCAGGAATTCCACCAGCTCCTTGCTGGGCTTCTCCAATTCCTTTGCTAATTCGTATATTTTAATTTTTGACATATACACTACCTCCTCTATGCAATTGTATTACTCTCTGTCTCTAAATGCTTTCCGATGCTTCCGGCAAACCCCTGATCCAGCACGGCCAGCGACGCTCTGAACTCTTTCCCTATTGCATGCCCCAAGGTGTCTTTATCTTTATAAAAATAAATCGGCACTTTATAAAAGTCACACATGTTTTGAAACCTCTTCTTTGTGTTATCTGACGCATCGTCTGCTATAAGCACAAGCGCTGCCTTTCCTGACTTTACTTCTCTTTCCGTACAAAACTCTCCGCTTACGATCTTTCCGGCTCTGGCCGCCAGACCAAGAAGTCCTTCCACCTTACTTTGTCTCAAAGCTTCTCCATCTCCTTCTCCAGGGCTTCGTAAACCGTCTCCGGAATCTTCTGTTTAAAGGAACGCTCCAGCCCCTTATTCTTGACGGCCTTCTTAAGACATTCCCGATCCGGACAGATATATGCTCCCCTGCCGTTTTTCTTTCCTGTCGCATCAAGGAGAAATTCATCTTCCTTTGTCCGGATAACACGTATCATTTCCTTTTTATTTTTCATTTCCTGACATCCCACACACTGACGCACAGGCATTTTTCGATTTCCGCTCAATGAATCCTCTATTCCTCCACTTCCTCAAACTGAATCTCATCCTCCGGATACTCACTGCCGTATTCTCCGTCATACTCGCCGTAATCTTCCTCATAAGCCTCCTCATAGCCGTCCTCATACATTTCCTGCTCGTATACACCCTCGCTGAGCTCCATGTAATTCTCCGGAAGCTCGCCCGATTCGATTGCCTGAGTCTCGCTCTTGATATCGATCTTATATCCGGTAAGCCGTGCGGCAAGCCGTGCATTCTGTCCTTCCTTACCGATAGCAAGAGACAGCTGGTAATCCGGCACGATAACGCTTGCCACCTTCTCGTCCGGGTCGGCCATAACAGAAATGACCTTTGCCGGACTGAGCGCGTTTTCAATCAGGATCGCCGGGTTGTCGCTCCAGTTAATGATATCGATCTTCTCGCCGCGGAGCTCATTTACAATTGCATTTACCCTTGCACCGTTCATGCCGACACAGGCTCCTACCGGATCAACATCCGGATCGTTGGACCATACTGCGATCTTGGTTCTGCTTCCCGCCTCTCTTGCGATGCTTTTGATCTCCACCACACCGTTGCTTACTTCTGCTACCTCTGACTCAAAGAGACGCTTCACAAGCTCCGGATGCGTCCGGGAAACAAGGATCTTAGGCCCCTTTGTCGTATTCTTTACCTCCACCACATACAGCTTGATACGCTCGGTCGGCTTAAACACCTCTCCTTTTACCTGCTCGTTCTCGGTAAGCATGGCATCTGCCTTGCCGAGGTTGATGCTTACGTTTCTTCCCACATAACGCTGTACGATACCGGTCACAATATCCTTTTCCTTCTCAAAATACTGGTCATATACAACCTTTCTCTCTTCCTCGCGGATCTTCTGCAGAATGAGGTTTTTTGCATTCTGCGTTGCAATACGCCCGAAGGATTTTGACTCAATGGGGATCTGGACGATATCGCCGAGATCATATTTTCCGTCAATGTTTCTCGCATCCTCAAGGCTGATCTGCTCAATCGGATCCTCCACATCCTCAACGACCGTCTTCTCTGCATACAGCCTATAATCACAGGTCTGTCTGTCCATGATCACTCTCACATTATCTGCCTTGCCGAAATGGTTTTTACAGGCATTGAGAAGTGAATTTTCAATCGCATCAAGAAGAGTCTCTTTGCTGATGTCCTTCTCCTTCTCTAATATAGTCAACGCTTCTAATAATTCTGTGTTCATTTCTTTCTTCCTCCTTATCTTAAAAATCGAACGCAAGGCGGATAAGCGCTATATCGCCTTTTTCAAATGTTTTCAAGGTTTCATCTGCAAGTTCAATCGTCACCGTACTGTCATCATAAGCCTTTAAAATTCCGGTGAACTCCTTACTCTTATCTATCATCCGGTAGGTTCTTACCTCTACCTCCTCACCCAGGCTTCTCTTAAAATCCTTTTCCTTTTTAAGCGGCCTTCCAAGTCCCGGAGAACTAATCTCCATCACATAGGAATCCTCGATATAATCCTTTTCGTCCAAAATATCCGACAACCGCCTGCTGACTGTCTCGCAGTCATTCACTGTAATGCCTCCCGGCTTATCGATATACGCACGCAGATACCACGTGCCGCCCTCCTTCACGTATTCCACATCCACCAGCTCGAAATGATATTCCTCCACTATCGGAAGCAGAATCGCTTCTGTTTTTTGCTCATAAATTTCTCTTTTTGACAACACAAAACTTCCTTTCCTGACGTTTTCACCCCAACAAAGAAGAGTGAACTTTCGTTCACTCTTCTGCCGGACTCTTATGTAACTATAGGATAGTATAGCACTGACTTCCGGGAAAATCAAGGTTTTTTAAAACTTTTCATCTTAAACGTCATCATCATCTCATTAGTCAGGCTGCAGTCCTCGTATTCTGCGGGGATACTCTCACGCTCAAACCACTGGGCAAGCGAAAGCTCGTCTTCATCTAGAGTAATCTCACTCTCACCGTCAAGCTCACAGAAAAATCCGACAAGGAGTGTATCGGTAAAGGACCACGGCTGGCTCTTATAATAGGTAATATTCTTAACCTTAAGCCCTACCTCCTCCATGACCTCGCGTCTTACGGTATCCTCAAGAGTCTCGCCGATCTCTGCGAATCCTGCAAGCAGCGCATATTTTTTATATTCCCGTCCCGCATATTTTGACAGAAGAATCCGGTTTCCATCGGTAACCGCCACGATCACCGCAGGGCAGATTCTCGGATACTCCATCTGCTTACATTCCGGGCAGAAAAGCATTCTCTCCTTCTTATCCTTCACCAGCCTGCCGCCGCACCGTCCGCAGAACCTTCGGGAATCATACCACCGGTAAAGCTGCCATCCGGTAATTCCGGCAAAAGACAGATACTTCGGCAGGGCCGATCGGAATATCCCTATATCCTCCCACTCATATCCCGGCAAATCCATATGAGTCTCACATTCCCCCAGGTAAAATTCCCCGCAGTCTACCGTAAATAAATACGTATATTTCTCCTGTGCAAAAGCTCCGCCATTGCATTCCCCGATCTCCCGGTATGAAGGAAATACTATATGAGCCTTCTCTTTCTTAAGCAGAACCCTCCGTCCTTTATAAAACAATATCGTGCTTTCATCCTGCGGCTTTCCGGGCTTATATTCATTTCTATACCGATGAGGAGCTATATCCTGTATCATAATTCATCCCTCTTTCCTTCTCCGTCTAAGCCAATTATACACGCCTGTTTTTTATCTGACAACAAGAATTCCGGTACAGCCTGTTAAGCCATACCGGAATACGATTATAATTAATATTCTCCATTATAATACTGTTCTTCTGTAATTTCCTTTGCATCTGCCGGAAGCTCCTCAAGCGGAACACAGTCTCCGCCGGTTACATAGGTTGTCACACGGGTCACGCCTGTATAAATACGGGACGGCCCCGATTCATCTGTACTATATTGTTCATCTGCGGTTTGCTTCGCTTCCTCCAGAGATATCCCTTCCGCTAACATGGATTTTATACCGTCCAGTTTCCAGCGCATATTATAAAATGCCATTGCTGCCTCGCCATTTCCTGTATTGAAAGAGGACTGTTCGCTTTCACTTTTCACTAATTTGTGCCCGTCCGCTGTAATCCAGACAGTTTCAGACACGTCGTATACCGTCTCCTCAATAACTTTATTTTCTTCGTTCGTCTCTTTTACATATGCATCAATCGCCTCCGAGATACCTTCCAGATATGCCAGATCCTCTTCTGTCCATCCACAATCATCTAAAACAGATTCCCGTGTGATATTTCCGTCAGACATATGATACTTTAATTTTTCATCAATCTGGATCTTGATCATCCCGTCCTCTTCACCTGCATTTGTCACTGTTTGTTCTACAACCTCTATCTCATCTGTACTCTCAGCAAGAAATTTCGGCTCTGCCGCCATGCCCGCATATGTATTATACTCTTCTGTACTTTCTATTTTCAGCATAATGGGTTCACCATTTTCGTTATACCCCTCTGCATACCAGTAGTCCTTACCGTCCTCCTGCGTATAAAAATCCGTCTGTGTATTCGTCGTATATTCATATTTGGACATCACGATCTTTTTTTCATCATCAACCGTTTTTACATACTTTGTTACCTCTGTACTTCCGTCATCATAAGAGGATGTAGCCTCCTGGGTGCAGCCTCGAAGCGCCTCTGCCTCATACTGCTTTGCTGCTTCGTCAAGCCAGGCTGTAAGCTCTTTCTCTTCATCCTTTTCTTCATCTTTTTCTTCAGCCTTCTCCTCTGTGTTCCCTTCCTCTGCCTTCTTTTCCTCTCCCGCATCAGAATTACCGCCGCACCCTGTAATAAGCGCTGACGTCATCGTTAATGCGAGAAGCAGTGTCAATACTTTTTTCTTCATAATTTCTTCTTCCTTTCTTTCCTCTGGCATTTTCAGAATGTTCTGAATCTTCGCAATATATTTTATAGGCTATAGGACAAAAATACAATCTTAAAGACCAAAATATACAATTTCTTACTAAAAGGATTTGTACATCCGTACCCTAAGCGCTTCTTCCTGCTCCTCTTCCTTTTTATATTTTTTCATGATCCAGATATACATGCAGATAAAGAATGCACCCGCCAGAACCCAGGCCGCAGGACCTGCAAGACATATTCCGGCATAGCTTCCTGCCAGAGAGGCAAGCACTGCTGCCCCGCCTCTTCCAAAGAGCTCCACAACTCCTCCCATCATCGGAAGCACGCCGTAGCCCATACCCTGTATTCCGTTCCTGTAGATCGTCACAAGCATGACCGGAATAAAGAAAATGCTCACGCATCTCAAATAGATATCCACATATCCGGTGATCTGTCTTATATTTTCCGACACAAAAAGTGTCGTCAGATTTTTCCCTGCGAAGAAAATGATCACACCTGTAAGAACCGCATAGACGGTTCCCATCCATGTGGCAGAGCGAAATCCCTTCCGTATGCGGCTTATCCTCCCCGCTCCCATATTCTGTGCACAGTAGGTTGACATTGTAGTTCCCATCGCCGTATACGCCTGCGTCACGATCTGCTCGATCTTGACTGCTGCCGCAAAACCGGCCGCGGCCACGGAGCCGAATACATTTAACGCGGCCTGTACCACGATCGTCCCGATTGCCGTGATGGAGAACTGAAACGCCATGGGAAAACCGACCTTGATCTGCCATTTTATGATACCAGGATCAAGCTTCCAGTCCGCCCTTTCCGGGCAGAGCTCCGGCACCCTTTTCACCATATAGATCAGGCATAGAAGCCCGGATATCCCCTGGGAGATCACGGTCGCATAAGCGGCCCCGGCCGTCCCCATATGAAACACGGCGATGAATAAGATATCCAGCACTACATTGAGAACCGCGGAAAGGACGAGGAAATAAAGCGGCCTTCTGCTGTCTCCCGCCGCCCTTAAAATACTTGCCGCAAGATTATACAGCACCTGCGCCGCAATTCCGCCGCAGATAACCATAATATAGCTGTATGCCTGGCGGTACATATCCGCCGGCGTGTTCATCATATGTAAAATCGGCTTCATAAAGCCCATGCTGGACGCCGTCATTACAATGGACGCAATCACGGAAAGGACGGACGCCATTGCAACCGATCGCCGTACCAGCTCCATATTTCCGGCGCCGTAATGCTGTGCGGTAATCACTGTAAAGCCTGTCGTCATGCCGAGAAGAAAGCCTAAAATAAGAAACATCAGCGTCCCGCACGACCCTACTGCGGCGAGCGCTTCATTTCCGACAAACCTGCCTACGATCACCGTATCCGCCATACTGTAGAGTTGCTGAAATACATTCCCGATAAAAACAGGCAGTGTAAAGCTTAATATTATCTTAGTAGGATTCCCTGTTGTCATATCTCTTGTCATGTCTGTACCTCCTGCATTATATAGTTATATGAAAAGACCTCATACGCTGAGGCCTTTTTTCAAAAAACTTTTTATATTCTATCAGATACATAAAAGCTTCGCAATATACATTTTATACAAAAAACTCTCTTCCGGACACGTTTACATTCTCACTTTAGTTCCGGCCCCGTCTCTTTTGCCCGATTTAAGCCGGTTAAGGCTTACCTCCTTTTCTCCGTATACGGCCTTACAGTCCGTGCCCTCTTCAAACAGATACACCTTCTCCAGCTCATCCTTCTTCTTAAGCTTGATTCCCCGGACGCCGACCGCGCCCTTTTTCTTCTCGGGCACCTCTTCCGCCGGAAACCTAAGGAAAAAGCCCTCCTTTGTCTGAAGCACGACCTGATGATTCTCATTCAGCACCTGGATACTTACCACCTCGTCCTCCTCCTGAAGCTTTGTGGCCGCAATGGTACGCTTTGTCACCTGGAATTCCTCGCCCTCTACCTTTTTGATCATTCCCTGCTTCGTAGCAAAGAGAAATCTCGCATAGCGCATCTGTTCGGAATCGCAGATGTAGACGATATTTTCCTTCGTACTGTCATAATTGCTTACATTGTCGATGGGCAGGCCCTTATCCCGGAATTTTCCGAAGGGAAGATCCTGCACCTTGACCTGATGCATTTTTCCGCAGCGGGTAAATATGCAGAGACGGCCTGTGTTCATGCAGGTTACTATATATTTATTTTCAGAATCCGCCGCTTCTTTATTCCTTTCATAGATTGCCGGATCAACCGTCTTTGCATAGCCGAAGCGGTCCATAAGGAAGACGACCTCCTGCTCGGGAATCTTCTTTTCCTCATATACTGCTTCCTCGGCATTTTCGATCACCGTGCGGCGCTTTCCCCCATATTCCTTCTTAAGCCTGTCCAGTTCCGCTATGATAACGTCTGCCATCGAGCTGTAATTATTCAGAATATCTTCATATTTTGCAATATGATTAAGTGTCTCCTCATGCTCCTTCATAAGCGCCTCTATCTCAAGGCCGATCAGCTTATAGAGACGCATCTCAAGGATCGCCGTTGCCTGCCGCTCCGTAAAACGGAGCATAGCCGCCATCTTTTTTGAGATACCCGATTTAAACTTGATATTTTCCGTCACGCCCTTTGTCAGGCATTCCTTTGCATCTTTAACAGACTGGCTTCCTCTTAGGATCTCGATAATCAGGTCGATCACATCGCAGGCCTTGATAAGTCCTTCCTGTATCTCCTTCTTATCAAGCTCCCTGGCAAGGAGTGTCTTATATTTTCTCGTAGCCAGCTCAAACTGAAAATCCACATGGTGCTCGATGATTTTCTTAAGTCCCATCGTCTCCGGCCTTCCGTCGGCCACCGCCAGCATATTTACGCCGAAGGTATCCTCAAGCCTGGTCTTCTTATAGAGCATGTTCTTAAGATTTTCTACATCTGCTCCCTTTTTAAGCTCTATGACGATGCGGATCCCCTCCTTCGAGGACTGATTGGAAATATCCACAATATCCGATGTCTTCTTCGTCTCCACCAGAGCGCACACATCGTTTAAAAACTTTCCGATCCCCGCACCGATCATCGTATAGGGAATCTCTGAGATAACAAGGCGGCTCTTTCCGCCCTTCATCTCTTCTACCTCCACCTTTCCGCGCAGCTTGATCTTTCCCGTGCCTGTCTCATAAATATTAAGAAGCTCATCCTTATTGACCACGATTCCCCCTGTCGGAAAATCAGGACCCTTTACGTATCTCATGAGCTGCTTCGTACTGATATCGTCATTTTTCATATAGGCCTTGACCGCGTCGATCACCTCGCCCAGATTGTGAGTAGGGATGCTGGTAGCCATGCCGACCGCGATACCCTCCGCACCGTTTACGAGAAGGTTCGGAATCCGCACCGGAAGCACCTCCGGCTCTTTTTCTGTCTCGTCGAAATTCGGCAGAAAATTGATCACATCCTTATCCAGATCGGCAAGATACGCCTCCTGAGTTATCTTCGCAAGCCTTGCCTCCGTATAACGCATGGCGGCCGCCCCGTCTCCCTCAATGGAGCCGAAATTTCCGTGGCCGTCCACCAGGACCATGCCCTTTTTGAATTCCTGGGCCATAACGACCAGCGCCTCATAAATGGAACTGTCACCGTGAGGATGATATTTACCCATCGTATCTCCCACGATACGGGCACATTTCCTGTAGGGCTTATCGAAACGGATGCCAAGCTCATGCATATCATAAAGTGTTCTCCTCTGCACCGGCTTTAAGCCGTCGCGCACATCCGGAAGCGCACGGGCAACGATAACGCTCATGGCATAATCTATATAGGATTTTTTCATCACCTCCGAATATTCGGTTCTTATAATCTGTTGTGATTCCTGCATATTTTCCTCTCCTTATACATCCAGCTCTGCTTCCGTCGCATTTTCGTATATAAATGTTCTCCTCGGCGGCACCTCCGTGCCCATCAGCATTTCTGTCACGCTTGAGGCCATTCTGGCATCCTCAATCTCTACCCGTTTCAAAATACGTCTTTCCGGGTCAAGCGTCGTTTCCCAGAGCTGCTCGGCGTCCATCTCTCCCAGGCCCTTATACCTCTGCAGAGTAAACGGACCGTCATGGGTCTTCCTGTAGCGCTCCAGCGCCTTATCATCATAGAGGTACTCCTCCTCGCCTTTTTTCGGCATGGCTTTATAAAGAGGCGGCATGGCAATATAAACATGTCCCTCATAGATGAGCTCCGGCATAAAACGGT
>CAQNVT010000133.1 GCA_948844705.1 uncultured Dorea sp. | reverse complement strand
CTTCCGGATATGCAAATTATGAGTTTACGATTAAAGATACTGGAATCGGAATGAGCCCGGAGTTCGTATCACATATATTTGAGCCGTTTGAAAGAGAAAGGAATACGACTCACAGTGGAGTGCAGGGAACCGGGCTCGGAATGGCAATTACTAAGAATATTGTGGATATGATGAACGGAACCATTGAGGTTAACAGCGAGCAGGGCGTGGGGACGGAGTTCAAGGTGTGCTTTAGCTTCAGGCTGAATGAGGAGGCGAAGGAGCCGAAAGAGATACCAAAGCTTTGGAATCTGAGAGCGTTGGTTGTGGATGACGATTTCAATACCTGCGACAGTGTGTCCTATATGCTCGAACAGGTCGGAATGCGTGCAGAGTGGACGCTGTCAGGTAAGGAAGCGGTTTTGCGTACTCGTCAGGCAGTTACAAGGGGAGATAATTACGGGGTATATATTGTTGACTGGCTGTTGCCGGATATGAATGGTGTTGAGGTGACCCGTAGAATCCGTAAAGAGACAGGGGCGGATACTCCAATCATTGTGCTGACAGCGTATGACTGGACAGATATTGAGGAGGAAGCGAAGGAGGCCGGTGTCACAGCATTCTGCAGTAAGCCGTTGTTCTTGTCCGAGCTTCGAAACTGCCTGAGCTCCGTTGTAAATGCGGATGAAAATGAAGGGAGGAGTACGGAGAACGAGTTTATAAACTTTCAGAAAGGACGTATCCTTCTGGCAGAGGATAATGAACTGAATCAGGAGATAGCCGTAGAGATATTGGGCGATGTCGGATTTACAACGGAGGTGGCGCAGAACGGGCAGATTGCCGTGGATATGCTGAGGAGATCCGAGCCGGGGTATTATCAGGTCGTGCTTATGGATGTCCAGATGCCGGTGATGAACGGCTACGAGGCAGTTAAGGAGATCAGGGCATTTGAAAATAAGGAGCTTGCGGCTATTCCGATCCTTGCAATGACTGCAAATGCCTTCGAGGAGGATAAAAAGGAAGCCATAAGATGCGGGATGAATGACCATATCGCGAAGCCGATCGACGTAAAAGTCTTATTTGATACCCTGAAGAGAGTCCTGAATTAGGTCGCCGGTGGATCAATGACCTTTTTCATGTCATCTGGAAGCCCGGCGGTGAATTCCATCCATTCTCCGGTTATCGGGTGTGAAAAGGATACCTTATGGGAATGAAGCGCCTGTCGTCCGATATGCTCCATGTCAGGATTGTAGAGATAATCGCCGATAAGCGGAAAACCCAGATATTTCATATGAATGCGGATCTGATGGGTACGTCCTGTTTCCAGGCACAAGGAGACAAGGCTGTGCCCATTTTTTTCTTCCGTAACATGGTAATGGGTAACGGCATTTTCCCCGTTTTCAAAATCTACGGTGCGTTCAATGATGGTTCCCGGCTTCCTGGCCAGGGGCGCGCGGATGGTTCCGGATTCAGGGGTTACGTGCCCGCGGACAATGGCAAGATATTCCCGGTGTATTTCCCTGTTGAAGGTTTTTTTAGACAGGATACTTCCGCTTACCAGATGCTTTGCTACAACCGTAATGCCGGAGGTGTCGCGGTCCAGGCGGTTGCAGCAACGGAAGATAAAGGGCTTTTTCTGCTCCTCATAATACCATGCCAAAGCATTTGCCAGGGAATTTGTATAGTTGTTTATGGACGGATGTGTAGGCATACCGGCAGGCTTATTGAGGACAATGATATCCTCATCCTCGTATACGATAGAAAGAGGTAATCTGACGGGAGGTACATTTTTTGAGCGGCCGGTCTCGCTGATCCGTATGACCAGAGTGTCTCCAGACTTTAAGCGGTCACGCATATAGTAATGTTCATTGTTTACAAGCACACTTCTGGGCATGCGCTTGATCTCCGAGATATTTTGGGAAGAGTAGCCCTTTCTTTTCAGATATTGCTCCACTCTCAGAGAGTCAGAGCTGGCATCTATTTGATACTCGATTGTGCGGTCCATTGCATTTCTCCTTTGATTATTGTAAAATCATTGTAACTGTGAAGGTACTGAACTGTTACAAATCATTATAGCATTTTCAGAAAGACCTGGGAATAGAAACGGAGGAGAAAGACATGGCAAAGCTTAGTACACTTTGTTACATAGAGCAGGACGGAAAGTATCTGATGCTGCACCGGACGGTTAAGAAGAATGATGTAAATAAGGATAAATGGATCGGCGTGGGAGGACATTTTGAGCAGGATGAGAGCCCGGAGGAATGTCTGCTCAGGGAGGTGAAAGAGGAAACCGGATATACTCTGACTTCCTACCGATACCGCGGTATAGTTACATTCGTATCGGGCAGCGGGGTAACGGAATATATGTCATTGTTTACTGCGGACGGATTTGAGGGAGAGCCCTGTGCCTGTGACGAGGGAGAGCTTGAATGGGTGGAGAAAAACAAGATAGGGGAGCTGAATCTATGGGAGGGAGATAAGATATTTTTCCGGCTTCTTGAGGAGGATCGTGATTTCTTTTCCTTAAAGCTTGTCTATGACGGTAAGGACGGTCTGGTATATGCGGCTTTGAACGGCAGAGAGCTTGAGGTTTAAGATAAAATAATTTGTTGATAAATAAATATCGGCAGTATAGTAATTTTACGGAAATGGTGTATAATAAGGGCATACAAAAAAATTTGAATAAAAGAAAGGAAGATAAATATGGCAGCAATTCATTTGACAAAGGATAATTTTCAGGAAGAAGTATTAGATTCTAAGGTGCCTGTTCTGGTGGATTTCTGGGCGACATGGTGCGGCCCGTGCCAGATGGTGGGGCCGGTGATCGAGGAGATCGCAGGAGAGATTACGGATGCGAAGGTCGGCAAAGTAGATGTGGACAGTGAGGCAGAGCTTGCAAGAAAGTATAAGGTGATGTCCATCCCGACACTTATGGTATTTAAGGACGGACAGGCTGTGAAGCGCGAGGTCGGTGCTAAGCCGAAGCAGGAGATCCTGGAGATGTTAAAATAGAAGGGCTGCCGGAGAAAACAGACGATAGATACCGCTGTTTACCGGCAGCCTTTTTCTTTCTTATCAATGATCTACAGCTCCTTCATCTTTTCCAATATCTGCTCGTAGAAATCCTCCTGACTTCCCGCTCTGACCGCATCCTCCAGAATCTGGCCGTCGCGAAGAAAAAGGATCCTCTTGCAGTTGCTGGCCATCCTGGGATCGTGGGTTACCATGATAATGGTTTTTCCGAGCTTTTCATTTACACGCTTGAACTCCTCGACTACGATCTCGCCGGATTTAGTGTCCAGATTGCCGGTAGGCTCATCCGCCAGGATAAGGTCCGGGTCGTTGATGAGGGCGCGGCAGATTGCGGCTCTTTGCTTTTCCCCTCCGGATAGTTCGTAAGGATGCTTATTCAGAAGATGGGTAATGCCGAACTGTTCTGCCAGTTCTTCTCCCTTTTTCAGGCATTCCTTCGCTTTTTTCTTATCCAGAACCATCGGAAGCATGATATTATTCCGAATCGTCAGGCTGTCCATCAGATAGAAGTCCTGAAATACGAAGCCTAATTCTCTTCGGCGGATATCTGCCAGCTCCTCGGCCCAGAGCTCCTTCGTGTCCCTGCCCTTAAAAAATACGGTTCCGCCTGTAGGCTTGTCGATCATACCCAGAACCTTGATAAGAGTTGTCTTTCCGCAGCCTGATTTTCCCATGATGCCTACGAATTCGCCCTCCTGTACAGTAAGGCCGATTTCTTTTATGACGCGGATCTCTTCCTTTTTATTCTCTGAGCCGGGTATCATATAGCTTCTGCATAATTTTTCAGCCTTGATTATCTCGTTCATTCCTTATCCACCTCCTTGATGGTATAGTACGTCAGCAGAGCAGCTCCGACTGTCTGAAGCAGTACATAGACTGCATAAAAGGTTCCCCATGCTTTGGCATAGGAAAATGTGTCTGTGGCCGTGTACATTCTAAGTTCCAGCGTTATCCGCAGGAATCCCCCTGTTATCAGGGTTGCTGCTACAAGCGGCAGAATCAGGAAATCACGGAATTCAGTATATATCAGCTGATGCCTCTTTTTCGGGCCCATGCCTATAAGCGCCAGAAAGGTATGCTGCCTTTTCCTCTCATCCATCTCTGCTATGACCTTCATGTAGAACATAATGAATCCGGTGATAATGAACAGGACGATAATAAATACATTTACTTCTGTATGCATGGCACGCTCTCTTGATATTCGGGAAACGAGCCTTGTTTTATCATAGCAGGCTGTTACATCTGCATCGTAGCTTTCCTCCTCGGCATGCCTTTCTCTGAATGCGGCCAGCATTTCCTCCACGGCAGGTCTTGATTCCTCTGAGGTAAGATTTAAGAGTATCAGCTGACGCGTCCCGTTTTCGGGCTGGAGGGACTGCATATAGGCATCCGAAAAAACGATGATGTTTTCCTGCGATCCCTGATGAAGAGCGCCTGTTATCATGAAGGCTTCCTCGCTTTTTATTATGCGCTCTTCATATACGGCCTTTGTACTTCTGATCCATGTCCCGGAGTTAGAGGCCTTTATTATCTCGGGAGAGCCGATGTGGAGAAATGTGTTTTCCTCCATCAGAAAATTTCCCAGGGCATGCGCTTTTTGTGCGCGGTCCTGCTGATAAACTACGTGAATATCGCTTCCGTCTGCGGATAAGTCTAATTTCTTTGCCTTCCTCCCGGCGTGTTCGCATATTTGCCTGTATGATGTCTCTGAGATTCCGATATGCTGTCCGATACTGGAACCGTCCATATCATAGATGAACTCATCTGCAAGCCCCGGGCCTGAGACCCGTACCATCGGATAAGCAGTCAGCTCTGTTAATCCGCTGTCGCTTAGCACTTCGAAGTCCTTCATGTCATCTGTATCTGCAATACAGACATAGTCATAAGGAAAAAGCTTTTCCGGCTCCTCTGCCGTTATTGTTGCAGCAATATCCTTTGCGTAAACAAATAAGATAATGACGTGCAGGACGGTCAGGAAAAACATATACTGGAAGGTGGTCTTAAAACGGTAATACTTATAGTTATCCAGCAGTATTGTTTTATAGGAAACTGCATTAACCTTTTCTTTAAACCGGAGCAAAGCTCCCCACAGACACTTAAGAAGCAGATAGCTTCCAAGTAAAAAAAATCCCGGAAAAAGAAGTCCCTCCGCCATATTTGAATCCCTGAAGAAATGCAGTGCTCCGTAAACGAATACACTTCCGGATATAAGATACAGAAGATGATATTTTACTCCTAACGGCTCTGCTATGACGGCTCTGTCAGAGGCGCCGGAGGTCTCCGGATTATAATAATTGTCATGAGTGATTATGAGTGAGATCAGAAACATCAGACCGATGCTTACAAGTATCATCAGCCATGTTCTGCCTGTCATATGTCCGGTAATTATATCTGACCCCAGCTTTTTAACGAGCAGTGTTCTTAATCCCCACAGCAGGCCGTTTCCGAGGATAAAGCCGCACGCCACAGACAGAAATATACAGACGATAAGCTCTACCGCCATATAAAACCGGAGCGTCATACGCCGCATACCAAGATTCAGCAGGATCCCGTACCCCTTCATTCTGCTTTTGAGATAAAAGAGCAGGATATTGACGAGCAGGAATATAGAGACGATCATGGAAAGCACAAGAAAATCCAGCAGGATAGAATTAAGCTCCTGGCCTTTAAGCAGCGTCCACATGCCGAAGCCTGAGATGATAAAGCCGGCTGCCATGCTTCCGGCGGTAACGAAGGTTATGTAATCACTGAGACGATTCCGGCAGTTGGCAAAAATAATCTGGTAAAATAACGAGCTGTAGCTGCCTTTAAATTTAAGCCTTCTTTTTCGTTCCTTTTTAAAGGCTTTGTCTCGTTCCTTAAGCTCTCTCGCCTCTCGGACCGCTTCGTCGTAGGCATCCAGAAGCCTGCATCCGACAAAGGTCATTCCTACGGTCAGCAGGGCAAAGCCGGATGCGCCCAGCATTTTCGCAGGCTCGTCTACTTCATACATCAGCTCGGTCGCAAAGAATACCGGGACAACACAGAAGATCAGGCCGGAGATTCCGCACAGCATAAGCCCCCGCCCTTTGAACGAGAGCGGAATATAGATGAGGCCGAGGATCTGTACGACAGCAAGGCTGGCGATGAAGAGAAATATCATCATGGCGTACAGGTCGTCTGCTGTTTTGCCGGAAGCTTCCGTCATTTTATTAAGGATCTGTGCCGAAGCATTCCTGGTGTTTTCGGAACGGATGATCCACAAAAATGCTCTCAGGCTGCAGACTTCCTGTCCGTCCACGGGAATCCATCTGTACAGGCATACAGCCTGTATGATGAAGCCCATTATGATACCGTAGATTCTTCTGATTTTTGATTTCATTTCTTGTTTCCTTGGTTTTGGGTTAGATGAATTTTACTGCGGTTCCGTAGGCCATGATCTCGGCGGCGCCCTGCATTACCTGGCTGGAAGCGTAGCGGATATTGACTACCGCGTCTGCGCCCATTGCGGCGGCGTCATCGGCCATTCTTTTTGTGGCAACGGCTCTTGCTTCGTTCATCATCTCCGTGTAGGAGGTCAGTTCACCTCCCACAAGTGTGCGGAGGCTGTTCATGATGTCTTTTCCTACATGGACGGACTGAATCATAGTTCCTCTTACAAGACCAATCATTTCAAAGTTTTTTCCAGGGATATAATCTGTGTTTACTAATATCATAGTGTACCTCCTCATAAAAGTATAATTGTATTATTGGGTTAATACAATTATACTGTCCGGCCGGGGAAAATGCAAGTCTTTATGATAATTTTAATACATCCTTGATCGTATAAAAGCCGGGGGTCCTGCCTGACAGATAAGCGGCGCAGTCGCAATACAAGACGGGGCGAAGCCCCTACGTCGCCGACAAAAGCT
>CAQNVT010000132.1 GCA_948844705.1 uncultured Dorea sp. | reverse complement strand
GACCACGCTGATGTCCTCGGGAATCCGAAGCCCGCTTTCCTGAATTGCCCGGTAGCATCCTACCGCCAGAGAATCATTTGCCGCAAATATCGCAGTAGGGTAATTCATCTCCTTTAATATCTCCTTCATAAGCCGGTAGCCGTGCCTGGCAGTATATCCGCCGACCCTTATAAGCGACTCGTCCAGAACTCCTTTTTCCTTTAGAAACCGCTGAAATACCGGAAGCCGGGAATCCAAAATCTCCCTTCCGTCCGAATACAGTTCCCTTCCTCCGACAAAGCCGATCCTGCGATGTCCCTGATCCCACAGATATTCCATGACCTGCTGCACGGAATGTCTGATATCCGTGATGATCGAATCCCCGGTATTGCGGTTGCCTACCGCGTCTACATAAATATGGGGCTTTTGTGTATTATCGATCTTTTTAACATTTGTCCTGCTGAACGTTCCCACGCAAATGATACCGTCCACGGCAGTCAGATGCTCCATTCCGTCATCCAGGCTTAACGGAATCCGTTTAAATCCGTTTTCCTCGATCTCCTTTTCTATGGCGATCCGAACTGCCAGGTAGAACGGATCCTCAAGCTCCTCCTCCGGAGAATAGGAACAGATCACACCCAGCTTCAGCTTTCGCTTGCGTTTCTTCTTCTCCTTCATATGGTACTCCAGCTGTTCCGCCGCTTCAAATACCTTTTTCTTTGTCTCTTCCTGCGCATTCAGTGTTTCATCATAGTTAAGCACCCTGGACACGGTCGCCACAGAAACTCCTGCCAACTCGGCAATATCCTTAATCGTCGACATACCAATCTTCACTCCATATAATAGATTACACTATTTTTTTCAGAGTAATTCTATCACATTTGCCTCTGCTTCGCAAGCATGGGCAGACAGCCCTATTCTACGACCTCCCGAAGCTCTGAAAATGTGTTAAGATTCCATGTCGCAAGTCCGCTTAAGACGGCGTCTCCGACCGCCGCGCATTCCATGCCGCCGGCGATCGCCGCCTCAAGCCCCGCCTTCGCGTCCTCTACCACAAGACAATCCTCCGGCTTTTCGCCTACAAACTGTGCAGCCTTTACGAACACCTCCGGATCAGGCTTGGAATTCGTGATATTATTTCCGTCGGAAACCGCGTCAAAATAACCGCCGAGCCCCAGCCGTTCCAGAATAAATCCTGCATTTTTGCTGGAGGAGCCGATCGCAAGCTTAAGACCTCTCTCCCGCAGCGCATCCAGCGTTTCCTTCACCTCCGCCGGCAGATCCTCCGGGCTCATATTTTTAAGAAGCTTCTTATATACCTCATTTTTCTCTACCGTATACCGAAGCTTTTCCTCCCCGCTCATCACACCCTCATAACGCTCCAGGATAATCTCAAAGCTCTCCATACGGCTTACGCCGCGCAGACGGTTATTAATCTCCTCGTCAAAATAAATTCCCAGCTCATCCGCCACCTGCTTCCATGCCAGATAATGGTATTTGTCCGTATGGCAGATCACGCCGTCCAGATCAAATATAACTGCTTTATATCTCATGCTTTTATTCCTCCTTCATTTTCCCCGGCCTCCGCCAGATTTGACACGATCACTGCGGCAAGGATGATGACACAGCCGCATATCATGCGCACGGTCACCTGCTCGTGGAGAATCAGAATGGAAAACATAGTTCCGAATACAGATTCCATGGACAGAATGATCGCCGCCTTCGTCTCATCCACATACTTCTGGCTTGCCGTCTGCAGAAGATAGCACAGAGCCGTGCTGATCACCCCAAGATAAAGCACGCTGAGCCACCCTTTAGAAGTCACCTGAAACCTTGTCTCTCCGAACAGGACAAGGCTCACGGCGGAAAGTACTACCGCCGTGAGCATCTGTATAAAATTAAGCGCTACCGCCCGGTATTTCTTTACAAACTCACTGGTAAAAAATATCTGAAAAGCAAAGCCTGCTGCGCAGATCAGCGTCAGGGCGTCTCCCAGCCCGAGCGTCAGATTCTTTTCCAGCGACAGAAGCCCGACTCCCACGATTGCCATTACCGCTCCCGCGATACTTTTTATGCCGATTCTCTTTTTTAGTATCACAAAGGCGATAAAGGGCACCATTACCACGTTAAGAGCTGTCAGAAATGCATTTTTTGACGGTGTCGTGTATTGAAGCCCCACGATCTGAAAAGCAAAGCCCACAAAAAGAGCGCATCCCATCAGAATACCTGCACGGATCTCACCGGGCTCCATTCCCTTAAGCTCCCGGGCTCCCGCCGCGCCCATGATCACGGAAGCAAGCAAAAAGCGTATTGTCATGATCTGAAAAGGGCGCAGGCTGTCCAGGGCTATATCACTTGCCACAAACCCGCCGCCCCAGACTATGGTCACGGCAATAAGCCCTGCTATTGCAAGATATTTCTTCATCTCTTCTCCTTCCGGGCTTTCTTAAGCTCCCCGTTTATGAGAATCTCTGTCTCTTCTCCTTCAAGCACCGTCACCTTTACATCCTGTGCTCCGTCAATATCGACCTGAAGCCAGCTATTCGGGCAGTGCACTCTGAATGACAGGCCCTCCCACTCCTTCGGGAGCCTTGGATGGATATGAAGAAGCCCCGTATCGTCCGTCCACAGTCCGGCAAAGCCGAATACCACGGTCTGCCAGACTCCGCCGGCATTTGCCGCATGGATTCCTTCTCTTGTATTGCCCTGCAGATCAACCAGATCTAAAAATGCCGCCCTTCTTAAATAACGGTACGCTCTGGAAGCATCGCCTACCTTAAGTCCCATGATCGCATAGATACTTGGGCTTAACGAAGAGCCGTGCATGGTACGCTTCTCATAATAGCTGTAATTAAGTATTTTCGTCTCCTCGTCAAACTCCTCCCCAAGAAGATGCAGAAGCATAACCACATCTGCCTGCTTGATAATCTGCGTCTCGCTCGTCTTCATCGTCTTTAATGCCTCGGGCCTTATGGGCCAGTCATTTTTGTCATGCTTTTCTATCAGAACTTCTTTCAGTTCAAAATATCCTTCAAACTGCTCTAAGAGCTGTGTTCCTTCTTTTTTCGGAAGATATATTTTCCCCTGCACCTCTTCCCAGGCAGCGATCTCCTCTTCCGAAAGATTTATTTTTTCCGCAAGGCGTACATATACTTCCTCATGCTCCTCCCTCAGCATCTTCGAGAGCGTGATCACATAGCGCAGGTTCCATCTTGCCAGATAGTTGGTATATACATTGTTATCCACCGGCTCATGCCATTCATCCGGCCCCGTCACCTGGCGGATCTCATACCGGTCCTTCTCCTCGATATACTGGCAGCGGCTCATCCAGAATCTCGCCGTCTCCATCAGAATCTCCGCGCCCATATGAAGAAGAAAATCCATATCCCTGGTGATCCTCACATAATTTGCGATGCCAAATGCCACTGCCGCCGTCACATGATGCTCATACACGGCGACATAGCACCGATAGCAGGTCCCGTCCGGCTCAATGGTCCAGTCGGGGCACTGCTCCGAGCCGTCATCCGCCGATTCCCACGGATACTGGGCGCCCTGGTAGCCGTTTCCGGCCGCATTCCTTCTGGCGGCATCCAGCAGATGATAGCGGTAGCTCTCCAGATTGCGCGCCTTTTTCGGAAATGTATAGGCAAAGAACGGAAGCATGAAAAGCTCGGTATCCCAGAAGGCATGACCTCCGTACTCCTCGCCGTGAAGAAGCTTCGCACCGATATTTACATGAGAATCAAATTCGCTTGCCGTGCTCATCAGATGGAACACATTAAAACGGATGGCCTTATTGAGCTCATCGTCGCCCCTGATCCGGATATCCGCTTCTTTCCAGAGTTCCTCATACAGCTTCTTATGCCCCTCGAACTCCGTCTCGAACCCTGTTTTCAGGAATTCATTCATTTCCCTCTTTACCGTATTCTTAAGCTCTGTCTTTTCCACCTCACGCCCGGTGTAGATCACGGCATACTTGGTAAGCTCAGTTGTCTCCTGCTCGCGCACATCAAAATCATGAAATTCCACTGCCTGCTCCCCAAAATCATGGAACACGCTTGTCTTAATTACATCCTCCCCGTCTCTTTCGGCACAAAGATAAGTACCGCAGCCCTCATGCAAATGATCGTCTCTCGTGGCCACCCCGAGGTAAGCGCCCCTCTCCATAAGCGCCTCATTCGCAGTCATATACGTATGCTTAACCTTGAATCTGGGCGCGTCGCAGAAGTTAATGACCGTGCCGTCAATAATATTCTCCGCCTCGATTATACCGCTGTAATTTAACGGGGTCACGAATACTTTGATCGCCATACGGTGTACATGCTCCCGGCTTATAAACCGTACGCTCTCGATCCGTGTTTCACGGCCCCTGCGGTCACGGAGCTCTGCGCTTCTTACAAGGCACGCGCGCCGCATATCCAGCGCGCGCGTATAGGAAAGAATCTCACAGTTTTCTATCCCGATCAGCTCCTTTTCCACATAAAGACGGAGCGTCAGCCAGTTCGGCATGTTGGCAAGCTCTCTCATGAATGTCTCCGACTTATCAAAAACACCGTTGATATAAGTACACGGAATACTTCTTGCAGTTCCTTCCTCATGGCTTCCTCTCGTCCCCAGATAACCGTTGGTCAGACAGAAAAGGCTTTCATATTTTAAATTCTCCTCAGCCTTATATTCCTCCTGCAGAATCAGCCACTCGTCACTGCTTAAAAATCTCTGTAGTTTATCTGAAAATCGGTTTTTTATCATACGCCTCACTTCATTCTCCTCTCCTTACTTACTGCAGATATTTACAATAGGCCGCCGGGGCCTCCTCTCCAGCCTCCACAATCTGGAGACGGAACGCCATCACAAAATCCTCTCTCTTTACCTTATATTTTTCAAGCTGCTCTTCTCCGCAGCTATTGCTTCCAAGCCCCGAATGCCTGTGATCCAGATGGATAATAATATCCTCCGACGGTTCAAGCTCAAAGGGATGCGAAGCTTTTTCAATACTCTCATCCGTATAGTTCGAAAGATTCAGCCCAAACGAACCCGATGCGGTGCACAAAAGCGTCCTTTCGCCGTCGCCGATTCCAAACCAATGCACATCCTCTCTGTGCCCGTTTTCCTGGGGATACACATAAGAAACACCCATCCCGTCCACGGTGCTTCTGTAAATCCCCATCCGGCACGCCTGCCTGCTGTCCGCATAGTTCTCCCCGGGCCCCATTCCTTCCCAGACCGTCTTCTGGAGCCTCCCGGCCCCCTGCATCTTAATGCCAAGACGCGGAAGGAATTCCGGTTCAAGCTTTCCTCTCTGAACCTCTTTTGCATCCAGATGAATCTCCAGCTGGCCGCACGGGCAGACACTGTATTCATACGTACACTCATAGCCCCAGGACTGATTCAGGCATCCGAAATATTTATGGATCGTCACTACGGTTTTATCCGCCTGCTCCTCATAAGAAAATCCTGCATTCTGTTCACTGGATTTCTGGATAAAGTATTTATTCATCCAGTCCTCCTTCTTATACATGTCGTTGTCGATCGTCGCACGGTAAACCGTCATCTCCGGTCCCTTCGTCAGGTATTCTCTCCCCTCCGACGAGACAGACAAGAGTGTTCCGAATACGGTATGGAAGCTTACACGGATCTTCTCGTTTTCCACCGTAAGGATGCCCTCTTTTTCCGTCACCTTAAGCGGACTGCCTTCCGGACGTTTTGTAAGCCGGACCTTCCTCTCCTCCAGCGGAAACTGTACCCGGGAAATCTCATGCCCTTTTTCCGCATAGGAGGATGCTTCCTTTTCCCTGACGGAAATATTCAGGTAATAGCGGCGGTTCGCTTCCGGTTCAAACTCCTCATACGGAATCGTTACCTTCTGGGTCTCACCCGGTCTGGCATAGAGCGTATCGATGATACCCTCCTGCATCACCCGGCCGCCGCCCTCGATCAGCCACCGGATATACAGCCCTTCCATGGAACGGAAGGTATAATAATTTTTAAGCCGCAGCTCTCCGGCCTTTCCCTCTGTCCGGGTAACCTCGACCGGAGCAATAACCTGCTTATATTCCAGGAGAGCCGGAGACGGCGTGCGGTCCGGCATCAGTATGCCGTCAATACAGAAATTTTTATTTGTCGGAAAATCTCCGTAATCCCCACCGTAGCGGTAATACGTCTTTCCGTCCTTCTCTGCATAGATTCCGTGGTCATACCACTCCCACAAAAATCCTCCCTGGAGGCGTCTGTACCTGCGGTACAGCCTCTGATATTCCGAAAGTCCTCCCGGACCGTTCCCCATGGCATGACCGTACTCGCACATTACATGCGGCTTATTCCCCTTCGCATCCGACTCCGCAATCTCCTTAAGCGGTGCAAGTCTGGTATACATGGTAGAATATACATCCGTTACCTCCGCCTCAAAATCTCCTTCATAGTGGATCAGCCGGGTCGGGTCAAGCTCCCGGATCGCCTTCGCGGCGCTTCGGAAATTGCAGCCGAAGGAAGATTCATTTCCCATGGACCACATAATGATACACGGATGATTCCTGTCCTGCTTTACCATGCGCACACTCCGGTCCACATAGGCTTTTTCCCAGGACGGGTCATCGGTGATCCATGTATAATTCTCCACCCATTCAAAGCCGTGGCACTCAAGATCCGCCTCATCGATAACGTAAAGGCCGTACTCGTCGCACAGATCGTAAAAGTATCCGTTCGCCGGGTAATGGGAGCACCTTACCGCGTTAATATTGTGCCGTTTCATCAGTACGACATCCTCTTTCATCTGTTCATAGGTGACACTGCGTCCTTCCTTCGGATTGTAGTCATGATGATTAACTCCGTTCAGCAGAAGCACTCTTCCGTTTACACAAAAATTATTGTCTATGATCTCTATCCTGCGGAAGCCCGTGCGCACACAGACCTCCTGCTCCGGCGTGGCCGCAACAAAGTCATAGAGCTCCGGCGTCTCTGCCGTCCATTTCCGGACATCCGGAATCTCTTCTTCGGTATAAAACCCGCCGTCTTTTGTCTCAAAGGATCCTGAAGCTGCCGGCTCGCCGCCCTTTAAGAGCTTCCATGTGCCCCGGCAGCTCTTCTCCTTCGTCCGGAGCTTTATTTTCAAAATTCCGTTTATATAATCCTCATCCAGATCCGCATTTACCTGAACATCCAGAAATGCCTTCTTCGGCTCGTTGATAAGCTCTACATCCCGGTAGATCCCGGACATCCACCACATATCCTGATCCTCCAGATAGGTTCCGTCGGACCACTTGTACACGCGGACCGTAATGTCATTTTCTCCCTCGCAGACAAGACCGGTAATATCATATTCCGCCGCAAGACGGCTTACCTTCCCGTAGCCTGCATGTGTCCCGTTGATCCAGACATCGTAAGCGCTGTCTACTCCGTGAAACTTCAAAATGGTGTCATTTTCAAGCCATTTCTTATCAAGCTTAAATGTTCTTTTATAGATTCCCGTCGGATTTTCCGTAGGCACGTAAGGAGGATTTACCGGAAACAGATACAGCACATCCGTATAGTGCATCCGGTCATATCCCCTTAACTGCCAGACGGATGGGACATCTATCGTATCCCATCCGTCTATGCAATCCTGCTTATTCATAAACCCTTCCGGAGAAAGTTCGGGAGCCTCCCTGTATAAAAATTTCCATTCGCCGTTAAGCGTAAGTGTCGCGGAAGAATCCCGGTAAAACGAAGTACGAGCTTCTCTTCTGCCTATTTGTTCCAGCAGGTGGTCCTCCCACCTTTTCTTCACTCGTGTCATTGTCCTTCTCCTTTCATGTCCTTAACTTCGCTTCGCTCGTTTGGATGCCTGCCTATTTAATAGAGCCGCTGGTGCCTTCTACGATGTACTTCTGGGCGATTATGAATATGATAATCGGCGGAATGATCATGATGATCGTGATGCAGAGCATCGGGATGATCTGTGTCTCATGCACTCCCTTGAAGGCTGCAAGACCGAGAGCAAGCGTATATTTGCTTCTGTCCTGTAAGAAAATGAGTGGTCCAAGATAATCATTCCATACGCTGATCATGTTAAGTACTCCTACCAGAATCAGGGAAGGCTTCAGTATCGGCATAAATATCTTCCAGTAGATCTGGAATGCATTTGCACCGTCAATACGCGCCGCCTCTTCAAAATCTCTCGGCACGCCCATCAGGAACTGGCGCATCAGGAATATATAATACGCAGATCCGAACCATGCCGGAATGATCAGAGGCTTCAGGGTATTGATCCAGCCGAACATCTTAAATTCCATGTACTGCGGGATCATCGTTACATCCCATGGGATCATCATCGTAGATAACAAGATCATGAACAGGATGTTTTTTCCCTTAAAATTAAATCTTGCAAATCCGTATGCTACCAGTGAACAGGATATTACCTGGCCCACGGTGGTTCCTACGGTTACCAGAATCGAATTCCACAAAAATGTCCCGAACGGCTGGGCATTCCATGCATCCCTGAAGTTCTGCCAGAGCCATTTCGCCGGGAAGAGCTTCGGCGGATAAGCGACCGCCTCTGCCTCTGTCTTAAATGCCGTAAACAGCATATAGATAAAAGGCGACAGGAAGTAAAGTGCCATAAGCCCAAGCAGAATATATATAACAACCTTTGATACTTTGGACATTTTCATAATTATTTACCTCCCTTTTTTGTCTTCTTCTTTTCTGCGCCGCCGGCCTCTGTCTCATAGAATACCCATGCAGACGAGGACTTGAATACCAGCGCGGTCAGGCATAATATGATCACGAACATTACCCATGCGTTTGCACTCGCATATCCGAGCTTGTGGTGCTTAAATGCATTGTTGTATGTATACAGTCCGTAGAAATATGTTGACTTAAGCGGGCCGCCTCCTGTAAGAAGCATTACCAGCGTTACCTGCTGGAAGGAGCTGATAATGGATGTGATCAGGTTAAACAGGATCGTCGGCGTGATGATCGGAAGCGTAATGCTGAAAAACTGTCTTGCCGGATTGGCCCCGTCAATGGCAGCCGCCTCATATACGTCGATCGGGATGTTTTTAATATCCGTGTAAAAGATAAGCATCATACTACCTACTCCGAACGCGCTGGCAATAATAACCGCCAGAATCGCCCACGCCGGATCTACCAGCCATTTCGGACCCTCGATACCGATCAGGGACAGAAGATAATTGAGCACTCCGTAATCTCCGTTCAGTATCCATCCCCAGAGAATGGATACCGCTACACCGGAGATAACTGTCGGAATGTAGAAAATCGTCCTGAATATCTTCACGCCCCTCACCGGCTGTGTGATCAGCATTGCAAGAAACAGCGCGATGATCATATTAAGCGGTACAAAGATCGCCGCATATTTCAAGCTGATGGTCAGCGATTTAAAAAACTGCTTGTCACTTGTAAACATTTCAATATAATTGCCAAACCCTAAAAATTTCGGATCCGCCGCCAGCGGCCAGTCAAAAAAGCTCATGACCAGAGAA
Organism: uncultured Dorea sp.; assembly: GCA_948844705.1. Classification (GTDB taxonomy): domain Bacteria; phylum Bacillota; class Clostridia; order Lachnospirales; family Lachnospiraceae; genus CAPEBR01. The sequence continues at coordinate 1,633 of CAQNVT010000132.1, read as the reverse complement.
AATATAAGCGGTCCTATCGTAAATACGAGAAAGCCGATGATCCATGGTAAAATAAAAAGATACGGCGTTGCTCTTTTAAGCACTTTTTTCTGCTTCATTCCTAAATCCCTCCTGTCAGGGGTTCGCCCTACTGCTGCGCTGCCTCGTCTAATACTTCTGATGGATCCTCCATCGCACTTGGGTTAAATACTCTTTCAAAGGAAAGTGAAAGGTTCTCTGATAATTCTGACCAGCTCTCATAGATAAAGCTTGCCGGCGTATAGTCAGAGCTCTGCTCAAGCATAGTATAGAACGGTGCGTATTCCGGCTGCTCCATGATACCCTCAGACTCAACTACAGAGTAAAGTACCGGAAGCTCCATACCGATTCTCTCCTTGTTCATCTCCTCACTTGTCCAGAATTTGATAAATTCCCATGCAGCCTCTTTGTTCTTGCTGTCCTTTGACATAGAGATTCCTGATGAACTTAAGATACTGACAGACGGCTGCTTTCCAAAGGAAGGAATATTGACAACGCCAAAGTTTACTTCATCCTCTTTCAATGTGTTGATAGACCATGAGCCGTATACATACATTGCCGTATTTCCTGAACGGAACTCGTCTGTACCGCTCTTTTCCGTTGCAACCGCATATCCTTCTTTTTCCATATCCTGGAACATCTTAAATACTTCCTTTGCTTCATCGGAATTTAAGTTGCCCTCTAATTCTCCGTCCTCATTAACATAAGCCGTTCCGTTGCTCCACAGGTACATCTCATAATCATACGGGTCCGGTTTCATCTGGAAGGAAAAGCCCTTCTTGCCGTCACATTTCTCTGTGATCGTCTTAGCTGCCTTCTGAACATCTTCCCATGTCCAGTCATTAGTAGGCTCGGCAATTCCCGCTTCCTTGAAAATATCCTTGTTGAAGAATAATGCGTGTGTTGTGAAGCCGATCGGAATACCGTAGGTGCTTCCGTCATAGGAATTATAGTTCCACAGTGTATCGTAGAAATTCTCTTTGTATTCCTCGCCCTCTCCCTCTATGTAAGAATCCAGAGGCTCCAGCCCCTGTGCATACGCCGGGTAATTCCACATATACATAACGTCCGGCATATCATTAGAGCCCATTCCTGCACTGATCTTCGTATCAAACTCTCCGCCGTATGCTTCCAGCGTTACCTCAATGTCATCATGCGCTTCGTTAAACTTATCGACCGCCGCCTGCTGGGCATCTACATCCTCTGCCTCGTCCCAGGACGCGAAACGGATCTTTACCTTACCGTCGCTGGTCTTGCCGTCCTCTTCCTTTGAACCACATGCGCTTAAGAGCATGGTTCCCGTCATTGCCAGAATCAACATTGCTGCTAATTTTTTCTTCATAATAATATCCTCCTGTTTTACTTGATAAAATCATTCTATTATTAACCAGTTAAAAAGTCAATATTTAACTTCGTAAATCAAGAATATTTTACGTTTTTCATATTTTTATCACTTGGTTTTTGTGCATGTATAACAATTTTTTATGATTTATCCCTGCATCAAACGATATAAGTTAGTAAAACTAGTCATTTTTTACTAAGTCAAAAATATATTAGGGACAGTGCAAAAGCCAATCTGGGACGTAGTAAAATTAATTTTACTACGTCCCAGATT
>CAQNVT010000131.1 GCA_948844705.1 uncultured Dorea sp. | reverse complement strand
CGGAAAAAAGGCAGCACAGCCCAAAGTAAAACCTTCTGACATTGCCACCATTTTAGTAGAGCAGAGGACTGAAAATCCTCGTGTCGCTGGTTCGATTCCGGCTCTGGGCATTTTTTTTATGCAAAAAAATATGTCTATTGTATTCACGTGAAAACAATGTTAAAATTCTAATATTGAGGTTTTATGGATATTGGGGGATGTATCATGTTTTCAAATATGAATTATTTGTACGAGGTTTATAAGGAGGGGAGTTTTTCGAAAGCAGCCGATAAGCTTTTTATATCTCAGCCGGCACTTAGTGCAACCGTAAAAAAGGTGGAAAAAAAGCTGGGAGCGCCGATTTTCGACAGGAGCAGGAGTCCTGTCCGACTTACGGAATGCGGAAAAAAATATATAAAAATCGTAGAGCAGATCATGGAGATGGAAGAGGAATTTGCAGGCTATGTGAGCAATTTAAATGAACTTTCTACCGGGACATTATGCATCGGAGGAACGTATCTTTTTGTTTCTTATATATTTCCGGGAATTCTTAAAAAATTTCACGGGCTGTATCCGAATGTAGAGCTTAGTATGGTAGAGGGGCATACATCACAGCTTGAACAGATGCTGTTTTCGGGAGAAATTGATCTTCTTATGGATAATTATCCTATGGATGAAGAACTGTATGAGAAGAGATATGCCAAGACAGAGCATCTTTTACTGGCTGTTCCGGCTGCCTTTAAGAGTAACGCAGCGGCAAAGTCATGGAGTTTGAGTGTCGCGGATATACATAACGGTGTGCATAAGAGGAAGGAAACCTATGGTGTTCCGCTGAAGATGTTTAAAGATGAACCGTTTGTATTTCTAAAAGAGCATAATGACACAAGAGAGCGCGTGGAAGATATATGCAAGCGTGCAGGAATTGTCCCGAAGGTGGCGTGGAAACTTGACCAGATGCTCACAACCTATCATCTGACAGAGCAGGGAATGGGGATTTCTTTTATTAGTGATACGGCAATCAAATATCTTCCGAGAGATCTGAATGTTTATTATTATAAGATTGATGATCCGGCGGCGGAAAGAAATGTTTATTTTTATTACCGCAGGAATAAATATTTTACACGGAGTATGGAGGAGTTTATGAAGCTGGCAGTTTCTGAAATGGAACAATGTTAAAGATTGCTATTTTTCGCAGTTGTGATATACTATTTATTAGCAGGCAGGGATTGGTGAGAAGGAGGGATACATATGGACAGTCAATTTGTGTGGAAGGATGAATTTAATATCGGAGTGGACGTTATTGATAAAGAACATAAGCGGCTTTTCAAGATTATTAATAAGCTTCTTGCATTTGGGGAAGAAGAAAAAAAGAGCCAATGGGCGTGTCAGGAGGGGATTAAATATTTCAAAGAGCATGCAATGAAGCATTTTGAAGACGAAGAGAAATATATGCAGTCCATTAATTATAAGGAACTGGAGACACACAGGCATATTCATAACGACTTTCGGAAAAAGATACTTCCTGTACTTGAAGAGGAATTAGAGAGGACAAATTATGCACCGGATGCGGTGGACCATTTCCTCGGCGTGTGTACCGGCTGGCTGATCGGACACACTCTGACAGAGGATCGTGCAATTACAGGTGAGGGAATAAGTAAATGGGTGAATCTTCTGCCGGAAGAGGAACATAAAGCCATGGAAAAGGTAATCAAACAGCTTTTATACGATATGTTCCAATTGGAATCCCAGGTGATCAGTGAGACTTACGGCGGGGAGCGATTTGGAAAAGGTGTTTATTATCGTTTGGTTTACGGCACGGAGAACGAGGGGGAAAACTGGGAGATTATTCTGGTATTTGAAGAAAAGCTGCTTGTTAATACGGTCGGCAAAGTTATGGGGCTTCAGACGAATAAGCTCGACAGTATGCTGATTAATGCGAGCAGATATACGGCGCGTCAGTTTGTAGGGCGTGTCAGGGAGCAGCTGCCGGATACAGGTATGCAAGAGGTGAAGGAAGAAAACCTTCTTACTTATGAGCAGTTTCAGGCTGTTTTTGAAAAAGAAAAGCCGCAGGTGAGCCTGCTGTTCGATACAGGTGAAGGATATTTTTCATATTGTGTCATTGCACCGCATTTACTTGAGAGTGGAGTGGGGACTCCGATTGAGGCGGAAAATGCATTGTCAGAGATCGAGCAGTATCTTATGAAGCGTGAGGAAGAACCAAAGCCTAAGATCCTTGTAGTAGACGATTCTATGACAATGCGGCAGGGAATGAAGGAATTGCTTGGAAAAGATTATGTGATTTCTCTTGTATCCTCCGGTATGGCAGCAATCCGTGCGCTTACTCTGGATAAGCCGGATCTGATCCTGCTGGATTATGAGATGCCGGTCTGCGACGGCAGGCAGGTATTGGAAATGATTCGTTCGGAGGAAGAATTTGTGGATCTTCCGGTGATTTTTCTGACAGGAAGAACCGATCAGGAAAGTGTAAGGAAAGTAATTGGCTTAAAGCCGGCGGGATATTTGTCAAAGTATCTGAAGCCGGAAGATATTAAAAAGAAGATAGATAAGTATTTCGAAGTTAATAAGCTTTAATGCAATCTTCAATCTGGGACGTAGTAAAATTAATTTTACTACGTCCCAGATTGAAAATACCCTGTCCCCATTTCTAAAGAATGTCGATATGTTCCCCGGCCAGCGCTTTATTCATGCTTCTTACCGCGCAGAATTTTCCACACATGCTGCAGGTATCGCTGTGGTCGTCCTCTGGTTTGCGGCTGTCACGGATTTCTTTTGCAGTTTCAGGATCTAAGGCGCAGGCGAACTGTGCGTCCCAGTCGAGGGCTCTGCGGGCGTCGGCCATGCGGTCGTCTATATCCCGTGCCCCGGGGATTCCTTTTGCAATGTCGGCCGCATGAGCGGCGATTTTTGAGGCGATGATCCCTTGTTTTACATCTTCTATATTTGGAAGGGCAAGATGTTCGGCAGGGGTGACATAGCAGAGAAAGGCGGCTCCGTGCATAGCGGCTACGGCCCCTCCGATGGCGCCGGTGATATGGTCATAGCCCGGCGCGATATCTGTTACGAGTGGGCCGAGTACGTAAAACGGCGCTCCCATGCAGATGCTTTTCTGTACTTCCATGTTTGCGGCTACCTGATTGAGCGGTACATGTCCCGGTCCTTCTACCATAACCTGAACATTATGCGCCCATGCGCGCCGGGTAAGCTCTCCGAGACGGACGAGCTCCTCGATCTGGCACACGTCGGTTGCGTCTGCAAGACATCCCGGGCGGCAGGCGTCTCCGAGAGAGATCGTCACATCGTATTTTTCACAGATATCAAGGATCTCATCATAATATTCATAGAAGGGGTTCTCTTCCCCGGTCATACTCATCCATGCAAATACAAGGCTCCCGCCTCTGCTTACGATATTCATTTTCCGTTTATGGCTTCTGATCTGTTCGATCGTTTTTCTGGTGATACCGCAATGAAGCGTAACAAAATCCACACCATCCTCGGCGTGAAGACGTATGACGTCTATAAAATCTTTTGCGGAAAGGTCGTCGAGATCCCGCTGATAATGAATCACACTGTCGTAGACAGGGACCGTTCCGATCATAGCCGGGCATTCATGGGTAAGCTTCCGGCGGAAGGGTCTTGTATCTCCGTGGCTTGATAAATCCATAATAGCCTCTGCGCCTAAGTTTACGGCGCTCATGACTTTTTGCATCTCGATGTCATAATCCTTACAGTCTCTGGACACGCCCAGATTCACATTGATCTTGGTGCGGAGCATGCTTCCGATTCCTTCCGGATCAAGGCAGGTGTGATTCTTGTTGGCACAGATGGCGACCTTGCCTTCCGCCACTAATTTCATAAGCTGCTCTGCAGGCATATGTTCCTTTTCTGCGACGGTTTTTATCTGGGGGGTTATGATATTTTTGCGCGCCGCATCCATTTGTGTTGTGTAAGCTTCCATTCTTTACCTCCTTCGTTATGGAGCATGAAAAAGGAGATGCATGTACGGCATCTCCCCATTTCCATACTATTTACAAGAGATATTATAGGATATATGAATCGTTAAATCAAGCTGGTTTTATGAATTAGTGTTTCGCGTAGGCAGCTACTTTTTTGGCGCCCGGTTCCGGGGAGAACTGTCCCTTATCCGGTACATTTTCTATCCTGCGGCTGCTCAGGTTTCCAACCTCCATGGCATCCGCGAAGTTGATTGGATGATTGCGCATGTGTACCTTCAGCAATTCAAAGAGCCTCAGTGTCGGACGTTTGGATTCCAGTACGCCCGAAACGTCAATATATTTGCAACCGGTCTGCGATGCAAGCTTCTTCAGGCGCTCGTTGATCCTGAAAGCGGCCTGGCTCTCTGAAACGATTGGTACGATATAGATGGAAGCCTGTGTCTTTGTATGGATCATGTAGAGAAGCCACTCATATTTGGAAATGAAGTTGTCTGCATCCACATTTTCATCGATAATATCTACATCTCCCATATTCACGAAAATCTTACGCGGATTTAAGTCGTAAAGGCATACCTTCAGATAACTTTCTATCTGGTCGATGCGTACGTCTTTAATGCTTCTGTTATAGATTGGTTCTGTAATGCGGAAGGCCTGTGTAAGCTCTCCGATCGGAAGGGCGGCAAATGTGTTGGAGCCAAAAAGTACAACACCGCCTGCTTCTGTAATACTGTTAAGTTCACGATAGGTTTCCATTTCGTCTTCTCCTTGTTTATGAATCGGTGGTTTTCCAGGTAAATCCTTGTGTCCGGAGATATCATGTCTCAGTTCTGCGCCGGCTGCCTGCGCCTGTCTGTCATAGCGCCGGTTGATGAAGTAGACAACAACGTTGGCGGATACGACAATCAGGTTTAAGAGGTATACTGCCAGTACATAATTGAATCTGTGGTTGTAAATTTTCGCAGAGATTCCAGCAACATATCCCGTGATGATAAGAAGGATAAACTGGAGGCTCATGTTTCTTGCTGATTTTGCCCTGATGTTCTTGGCAAGGTTCATTGGCCAGGATAATCCAAAGCAGATCAGCATGGTGGATTCTAAAAGTTCGGCCATTTTCATTCACTCACTTTCTTTTACTTTGTTTTATTTTCATCCATAGTCTAGCATTGACCTTTGATTATGTCTAATATATAATATTTATAAAAATAATAATGTTAACATTATGAATTGGAGAAAAAGAAAATGGAGCTTATGCAAATAAGATACTTTTTGGAGGCGGCAAGAACGAAGCATATGACAAACAGTGCAAAAAATCTGCACATTACACAGCCGGCTCTGACCCAGGCGATAAGAAGACTTGAAAATGACCTGGGCGTGCCGTTGTTTGCGGCTAAGGGACGCAATATTGTGCTGACGGAATATGGGAAATATCTGCAAAAAAAGCTGGAGCCCCTGATTACACAGCTGGATGATATCCCCGAACAGCTCAGGATGATGGTTGCACTTGAGGGAGAGACCATACATATGAATGTGCTGGCGGCGTCCAGCCTTATTATGGAGGCTATTATTGAATATAAGAAGGAGCACGGGGACATTAATTTTCAGCTGCAGCAGAATTCGGAAAGCGAATTATATGATATTGCTATTACGACAAAGCTTTTTTATCAGGGGGCGGAGGAAAGGAACAGCTTCGCATGTGCTGAGGAAATCTATCTGGCGGTGCCGAGAAATGAAAAATATAAAGGGAGGACATCGATCTGTCTTGCGGAGGTTTCAGAGGAAGGCTTTATCAGTCTTCTTGGCTCCAGGGAATTCCGTTATATCTGCGACCGTTTCTGCCAGCATGCGGGATTTACCCCGAAGATTATCTTTGAAAGTGATAATCCGTCTGCGGTAAGAAATATGATCGCAGCCAATATGGGGATCGGCTTCTGGCCGGAGTTTACCTGGGGAAATGCGCAGAACGAGCATGTGCAGCTTTTAAAGATCGAGGAGCCGGTATGCCAGAGAGATATTATCATCAACTATAATCAGAATAAGACGGATAACCATAATGTGACAGAATTTTATCGGTTTTTGACAGAGTTTTTCAGATACCGAAAATATAAAAAGTAAATACGTGTAAATAATTCTGATAAAACAATTAAAAACCTTGTATTATCTGTGAATGTCTGCTATATTATTGATATGAAAGACAGGAGGGATGAGATATGAAGGTTGATATTATTAAAAACGCGGCTGAATTAGAATCAGTAAATCCTTTTCATGTGGACAAGCTTCTGTGGGGAACGAAAAGTATTCCTGAAACCTATGGATATCTGGGGTTTGTGCCAGACGATGCATTTTATCTGAAAATGGTATGTGAGGAGAGGGAGCCTCTTTGCAAATACACGCGGGATATGGATCCGGTGTACAGAGACAGTGCGATGGAAGCATATTTCCAGTTTGAGACAAATATAGGGAGACTTCAGGCAATTTATCTTAATTTTGAGGCCAATTCCAGCGGGGCTCTTTTGGCCGGTTATGGAAAAGGGAGGATTTACCGTTCTTATTTTTCTAAAAACAGTTGTCAGAAATTTCATAATACTGCAAAGGTCGATCAGGATCATTGGACGTGGTATATACGGATACCGGTTACAGTGCTGGAGGAAATATACGGACCGCTCTATCTCGAGGAGGGAAGTATATTTACCTGTAATTTTTATAAGATATCGGAGACGAAGGAAATAGAGCATTATGCTTCCTATGCGCCGATACTATCAGGGATTCCAAGCTTCCATATGCCGGAGTTTTTTGAGACGGCGGTCATCACAAAGGCAGGCTAAAAACATAAGAAAATGATCACGGCGCTTAAGACGGGCGCCGTGGTTATTTTTTGATTGACGGAGAGAGGAAAAATGGGTATGCTATAAAGAGGAATGTTAGAAAAGGAGTATGCCAATGAGTGAACGGACAAAGGGGAGAGTTACGATCCCGACAGATGTAGATGTAGTGCCGGAGACGCTTGAGCTTGTAGAGAGATGGGGAGCGGATGCGATCCGTGACTGCGACGGTACGGAGTATCCCGAGGAGCTTCGGAGTGTAGATGCGAAGGTGTATTCTACGTACTATACGACAAGGAAGGATAATGCATGGGCGAAGGCAAATCCGGACGAGATCCAGCAGATGTATATCATGACGCCCTTCTATAATGCGGAAGGGGAGAGTCTCCGGATCCATCTGATGAATCATCTCTATCCGGACATGCTTGCCGTTAATTCGCGTGACGATATTAAGAGATGGTGGGAGGTCATAGACCGTGCCGCCGGTGAGGTCGTGCCGGCGGACTGGACATATGAGGAGAAGTCAGGAGATGTCATTATCTCGCGTACGAAGGCATTCCACGACTATACGGTGAGCTTTCTTGCCTATATTATGTGGGATCCGGTGCATATGTACAATGCCGTGACCAATGACTGGAAGGGTGTGGAAAAGCAGATCACCTTCGACGTGCGGCAGCCGAAGACAAGAGCGTTTTCCATGGAGCGCCTGAGAAAATATATACAGGATAATCCGCATATCGACGTGATCCGGTATACGACATTTTTTCACCAGTTTACACTGATCTTTGATGAGCTTGCCCGGGAAAAATATGTGGACTGGTACGGGTATTCGGCGTCGGTAAGCCCTTATATCCTGGAGCAGTTTGAGCAGGAATGCGGATATCGCTTCCGGCCGGAATTTATCATTGACCAGGGATATATGAACAATACCTACCGTGTGCCTTCTAAGGAATTCCGGGATTTTCAGGATTTCCAGAGAAGAGAGGTGGCGAAGCTTGCCCGGGAGATGGTGGACATTACCCACGAATGCGGGAAGGAAGCGATGATGTTTCTGGGTGACCACTGGATCGGTACGGAGCCTTTCATGGATGAATTTAAGGAGATCGGACTTGACGCGGTCGTGGGCAGCGTGGGAAACGGCGCCACACTGCGTCTGATCAGTGATATAGAAGGGGTAAAATACAGAGAGGGCCGTTTTCTTCCGTATTTCTTCCCGGATACTTTTCATGAGGGAGGGGATCCGGTGAAGGAGGCAAAGGTCAACTGGGTGACGGCAAGAAGGGCGATCCTGAGGAAGCCCATCGACCGGATCGGGTACGGCGGATACTTAAAGCTTGCCATGGAATTTCCGGAGTTTATTGATTATGTGGAGAGCGTATGCGAGGAGTTCCGTACGCTGTATGAGAATATTAAGGGAACAGTTCCTTACTGCGTAAAAAAGGTTGCGGTGCTCAACTGCTGGGGCAGGATGCGTGCGTGGGGCAATCATATGGTTCACCATGCGATCTATTATAAGCAGAATTATTCCTATGCAGGCATTATCGAGGCCTTAAGCGGCGCGCCGTTTGATGTGAGCTATATAAGCTTTGACGATATCCGGGAGAATCCGGCGGTTCTTGACGATATAGACGTTATACTGAATGTGGGAGATGCCTATACCGCGTACAGCGGCGGCGAGAACTGGAAGGATGAAAAGGTACTGACGGCTGTAAAGCGGTTTGTCCACAGAGGAGGAGGCTTTATCGGTGTAGGAGAGCCTTCCGCATATCAGCGGGAGGGACGGTTCTTCCAGCTGTCCGGCGTCATGGGCGTAGAGGAGGAGACCGGTTTTACCTTAAACGTGGACAAATACAACTGGGAGGAGCATGAGCATTTTATTACGGCAGACTGCGAGGGAGAGATTGATTTCGGAGAAGGCAAGAAGAATATTTTTGCACTGGAAAATGCGACGGTGATCCGCGAGAAGGATAAGGGTGTGCAGCTTGCGGCAAATGAATTCGGAGAAGGAAGAAGCGTGTATATCAGCGGACTTCCCTACAGCTTCATTAACAGCCGCCTGCTATACCGTGCGATCCTCTGGGCGGCCGGAAGTGAGGAGGAGCTCCATCGCTGGTTCAGCAGTAATGTGAATGTAGAGGTGCATGCTTATATTAAGAACGGAAAATACTGTGTAGTAAATAATACGTATGAGCCGCAGAAGACGACCGTCTACAAGGGAGACGGAACAAGCTTTGAGGCAGAGCTTGCGGCAAATGAGATCATATGGTACACAATATAGAATAGTAGGAGGTTTGGTGATATGGATAAACCAGTATTAGTGATCATGGCGGCAGGAATGGGGAGCCGGTACGGGGGACTTAAGCAGTTAGACCCGATTGATGACGACGGACATATCATCATGGATTTTTCCATGTATGATGCGAAAAGAGCCGGATTTGAAAAGGTAATTTTTATTATTAAAAAGGAAAATGAGGCTGATTTTAAGGAGGTGGTAGGAAACCGCATGTCTGCGTATATGGAGGTAGAGTATGTATTTCAGGAGATCGGCGATCTGCCGGAGGGATATACGGTTCCGGAGGGAAGAGTGAAGCCGTGGGGAACCGCCCATGCGGTGCTCAGCTGTATCGACAGGATCGACGGACCTTTTGCCGTCATCAATGCGGATGACTATTACGGTGCGTCGGCCTTCAGGCTTATTTATGATTATCTTGCCACGCATAAGGATGATGAGAAATACCGGTACGCGATGGTCGGCTATAAGCTCGGCAATACCGTGACAGATCACGGGCACGTATCGCGCGGGATCTGTGAGACGAATGGGGCGGGAGAGCTTGTCGGGGTCACGGAGCGGACGAAGATCGAGAAAAGGGACGGCGGCATCGTATATTTAAATGACGATGAAACGGCATGGATTCCCGTTTCCGGGGATGCGGTGGTTTCCATGAATATGTGGGGCTTTACCAGAAGCTTTCTGGAGGAAATCAGGGAGGGATTTCCGGCATTTCTCGATAAAGGACTTAGGGAAAATCCGATGAAATGCGAGTATTTCCTGCCGGCAGTTGTGAGCAGGCTCTTAGAGGAGGACCGTGCTTCTGTGGCAGTCCTTAAGTCTGCGGATAAGTGGTACGGGATCACGTACAAAGAGGATAAGCCCGTGATCGTGGAGGCGGTCCGGAGAATGAAGGACGAGGGAATCTATCCGGTGAATTTGTGGGAGGAAAAGTAATGACAAAGGTGACGAAAGAGCAGTTAGAGGAAGTAATCGGACATTTTAAATATGAGGGTGAGCTTACGGATACCAGACCCTATGGAAGCGGGCATATTAATGATACGTATCTTCTCACGTTTAAAGAGGGCGCAGAGGAGAACCATATCATCCTTCAGAAGCTGAATAAGGAGGTATTCCCCAGGCCGGTGGAGCTTATGGAAAATGTTATGCATGTTACTTCTTATCTTCGGGAAAGAATCTTGGAAAAGGGAGGCGATCCGCTGCGTGAGACGCTGAATCTGATTCCGACGGCAGACGGGAAGGCATATTATAAGGATTCCCGGGGCGAATATTGGCGTTCCTATATCTTCATAGCAGGCGCTACCTGCTATGATCAGGTAGAAAAGCCGGAGGATTTTTATCAGAGTGCGGTTGCGTTCGGCAATTTCCAGAGGCTTCTCTCGGAGTTCCCGGCAGAGACGCTGCATGAAACGATTGAGGGCTTTCATGATACGAAGGCAAGATTTGCCGTATTTAAGCAGGCGGTAAAGGAAGACAGGATGGGCCGGGCGGCTTCCGTTCAGAAGGAGATTGAGTTCGTGCTGGCAAGAGAGGATGTGGCGGATTATTTCGGAGACCTTCAGGCGAAGGGGGAGCTTCCGCTCCGTGTTACCCACAATGATACAAAGCTTAATAATATCATGATCGACGATGAGACGGGGAAGGCAATCTGTGTCATCGACCTGGATACGGTGATGCCGGGGCTTGTTATGAATGATTTCGGCGATTCGATCCGGTTCGGCGCAAACACCGCTGCGGAGGATGAGACGGATCTAAGCCTCGTATCCTGCAGCATGGAGTTATTTGAGCTGTATGCGAAGGGCTTTCTTGAAGGCTGCGGCGGGAGGCTTACGGAAAAGGAGGTAAGTCTCATGCCTATGGGAGCCAGGGTGATGACCTTCGAATGCGGGATGCGTTTCCTTACGGATTATCTCCAGGGCGACGTCTATTTTAAGATCCACAGGGAACATCATAATCTGGACAGATGCCGGACGCAGTTTAAGCTGGTTGAAGATATGGAGAAAAAATGGTATACTATGCAGGAGATCATAAAAAATGTAGTTAGTCAGGAGGAAGGATAGCATGGCAAAAATATTGATCACAGGCGGCGCAGGTTATATCGGAAGCCACACTGCACTCGAGCTTCTGAAGGTGGGTTATGAGGTTGTTGTCTATGATAATCTCAGTAATTCTTCGAAGGAATCTATAAAGAGGGTAGAGGAGCTTGCCGGAAAGAGCATCGGCTTTTATGAGGGAGACGTGCTGGATGCGGCTGCTCTTACCAAAATGTTTGAAGCCGAAAAGGTTGATGCGGTTATTCATTGTGCGGCGCTCAAGGCAGTCGGAGAGTCCGTAAGGAAGCCGCTTGAATATTACCATAACAATATCACCGGGACACTGACGCTGATGGACGTTATGCGCAAAGTGAACGTCAAGAACATCGTATTCAGCTCATCCGCCACGGTTTACGGAAATCCGGAGGTTATGCCGATCACCGAGGACTGCCAGAAGGGGCAGTGTACGAATCCGTATGGATGGACAAAGTCCATGATGGAGCAGATCATGACGGATCTGCAGAAGTCGGATCCGGAGTGGAATGTGATCCTTCTTCGTTATTTTAATCCGGTAGGAGCACATAAGAGCGGCCGGATCGGGGAGGATCCGAAAGGAATCCCGAATAACCTGATGCCTTATATTTCCCAGGTGGCGGTAGGAAAGCTTGAGAAGCTCGGCGTGTTCGGAGATGACTATGATACTCCGGACGGTACGGGAGTGCGTGATTATATCCACGTAGTAGATCTGGCGGTAGGACATGTGAAGGCAATCGATTATATCCTTACAAATCCGGGCCTGGATGTGATCAATCTGGGGACAGGAGTGGGATATTCCGTACTGGATATGGTAAAGGCATTCGGAAAGGCATGCGGCAAGGAAATTCCTTATGAGATCAAGCCGAGGCGTGCAGGTGATATCGCCATGTGTTATGCAGATCCGGCAAAAGCGCTCAAGGTGCTGGGCTGGAAGGCGGAGCACGGACTTGACGAAATGTGCGAGGATACCTGGCGCTGGCAGAGCCAGAATCCAAACGGATACAATTAACTTTCCTTTTATCATAAAAAGTGCTATAATAAACCTACTGTGACACGCGGTAGGTTTTTTTGTTGAGGATTGACAAAATGAAAGAAGAGAATAAAGCGGGAAAAAAGACAAATCAAAAGGTTCAGCTAAAGGGGCAGCTCCGCCTGTATATGCAGTGGCCGGTTGTTATGGCTCTGCTTCTTGTTGCAATGAACATCTGGGTCTACAGAATCGATAAGAGAGCCGGTATTCTGCTGTTTATTTTTGTGGTGATCTATATTGTGGTTACGGCGATCCTGTATTTTTACAGTAAGTCTCTGATCGTAAAGGATCTGGTGGAGTTTGCGGCCCAGTACGGAGTGGTGCAGAATACTCTTTTAAAAGAGCTCGCGGTGCCGTATGCCATTCTTCTGGAGGATGGAAAGACCGTCTGGAAAAACAGCCAGTTCGAGCAGATCCTGGGTGAGAAGGGAGCGAGGGAGCCATATCTGAGCAAGCATATGCCGGAGCTTAATCAGAGCATCTTTCCGAAGGAGGAAAATGATATCGTAGAGATGGATGTCTACTATGAAGACCGTGAATACAAAGCTGAGCTCAGAAGGGTATCGGTGCAGGGGTTCAATGAGACGGAAAAGATTCTGGAGCTTCCGGCGGAAAAGGAATATTTCATCGCGGTTTACCTTCAGGATGTGACGGAGCTGAATCGGTATATTAAGCAGAATGAGGAGCAGCGCCTGGTTGCGGGATTGATCTATATTGACAATTATGACGAAGTGATCGGAAGCGTGGAGGAGGTGCGCCAGTCTCTTCTGATGGCGCTTGTCGACCGGAAGATCAACCAGTATATCGCTAAGGTTGACGGACTGGTAAAGAGGATTGAGACGGATAAATATTTTATTGCAATAAAAAAGCAGTATTTTAAGGAGCTGGAGGCAGATAAGTTTTCATTGCTTGAGGACGTGAAATCTATTAATATCGGAAACTCGATCGCGGTGACGTTGAGCATCGGACTTGGTTTAAGTGCGGAGTCCTATGCTCAGAGTAATAACTATGCCCGCGTTGCCATAGACCTTGCCCTTGCAAGAGGAGGAGACCAGGCCGTAATAAAGGACGGCAGGGGAATTACCTATTTTGGAGGAAAGAGGGAGCAGACGGCAAAAAATACCCGTGTGAAGGCCCGTGTGAAGGCGGAGGCTCTCCGGGAGTTTATCACGGTGAAGGACAGCATTTTTGTCATGGGACATAAGTTTATGGATGCGGACTCCTTCGGCGCGGCCATCGGTATCAGCCGGGCGGCTATCGCGCTGGGAAAGAGGGCGCATGTCATAATCAACGAGGTGTCGGCGTCGCTTCGTCCGCTCTATAATCTTTATATAGATGCAGATTCTTATCCGAAGGATATGTTTTTAAGTTCGGAAGAGGCCGTTGATATGGCAAATGAAAACTCACTGGTGATCGTGGTGGACACGAACCGCCCGAAGATGACAGAATGTGAGGAGCTTCTTCATATATCTAAGACCATTGTTGTGCTTGACCACCACAGGCAGAGCAGCGACAATATAGAAAGCGCACTCCTGTCCTATATAGAGCCGTATGCTTCCTCAGCGTGCGAGATGGTTGCGGAGGTACTGCAGTATATCGTAGATGACGTGAAGATACCGAGTATGGAAGCGAGCAGCATGTATGCCGGTATTATGATCGATACGAATAATTTTGTGAGCCGTACGGGAGTCCGCACCTTTGAGGCCGCTGCGTTCCTGCGCAGAAACGGGGCGGATATCACTCAGGTACGCAAGCTGTTCCGGGATGATATTGACGCATACCGCGCGAAGGCGGAGATCATCAGCAGCGCGGAGGTCTATCAGGATAAATTTGCCATTGCAAAGGGAATGGATCTTAATATAGAGAGTCCCACGATCGTCGGAGCGCAGGCGGCCAATGAACTGCTCGACATCAGTCAGATCAAGGCATCCTTCGTACTTACGGTGTATAATGGAAGAATTTATGTGAGCGCCCGTTCGATTGATGAGGTAAATGTGCAGATCATTATGGAAAAGATGGGCGGAGGCGGACATATGAATGCGTCCGGAGCGCAGTTTGAGCACACAGATATGCATAAGGCAATAAGAGACCTGAAGGCAGTGCTTGATGATATGATAAAGAAAGGAGATATCTAGATGAAGGTAATATTAACAGAAGACGTAAAATCTCTTGGAAAAAAAGGTGAAATTGTTGAGGTAAGCGACGGCTATGCCAGAAATTTTATTTTGAAGACGAAAAAGGGTGTAGAGGCTAACAGCAAGAATTTGAATGAATTGAAGCTTAAGAAAGCGAACGACGAGAAGCAGGCCCAGGAGCAGTATGAGGCTGCAAAGGAACTGGGAGCCAGGATAGAGGCAGGACAGATAACTCTGTCCATTAAGACCGGGGAGGGCGGCAAAGCATTCGGTTCTATTTCCTCGAAGGAGATAGCGGCGGAGTCCGCTAAACAGTTAGGACTTGAGATCGATAAGAAAAAGATTCAGCTTAAGGAGACGATCAAGGTTCTGGGCACGCATGAGGTGCCGGTTAAGCTTCACCCGAAGGTTACGGCAAAGCTTAAGGTAATTGTGACAGAAGAAGCGTAGGAGGATTTGACGCATGGAAGAGGCGCTCATAAAAAGGGTCATGCCCCATAGTATTGAAGCGGAGCAGGCGGTTGTAGGCGCCATGCTGATGAATAAGGATGCGATTATGACAGCGTCTGAGATCATCAGCGGAGGGGATTTTTACCAGACGGCCTACGGGATCGTATTTGATTCTATGGTCGAGCTGTTCAATGAGGGGAAACCGGTCGATCTTGTTACGCTCAAGGTGCGCCTGTCGGAGAAGGATGTTCCGCCGGAGGTTGCAAGCCTTGAATTTGTACGGGACCTTCTGGAATCTGTTTCCACCTCGGCAAATGTGAAGTATTACGCAGAGATCGTAGCGGATAAGTCGGTGATGCGCAGGCTCATCCGGCTTAACGAGGAGATTTCAAATATTTGTTATGCGGGGAAAGAGCCTCTCGAGTCGGTATTGGAGACGACAGAAAAATCTATATTTGAATTGTTGCAGAAAAGAAATACCGGGGATTATGTTCCGATCAAGGATATCGTGTTAAATGCCCTGGACCGTATCGAAAGAGCGTCGAAAAACCGGGGTGCGGTGACAGGGATCCCCACCGGATTTATTGATCTTGACTATAAGCTGTCGGGACTTCAGCCGTCGGATCTTGTACTTGTTGCGGCCAGGCCTTCTATGGGCAAGACGGCGTTCGTTCTTAATATTGCACAGTATGTTGCATTTAAGAAAGAAAAGAGCGTGGCGGTCTTTTCTCTGGAAATGTCAAAGGAGCAGCTGGTGAATCGTCTGTTTTCTCTGGAGTCCCAGGTGGATTCACAGGCGATCCGTACAGGTAATCTTAAGGATTCGGACTGGGAGAAGCTGATCGAGGGGGCAGGTATCATCGGAAGGTCCAATCTGATTATCGATGACACCTCATCGATCTCGGTGTCGGAGCTTCGTTCCAAATGCCGGAAATT
>CAQNVT010000130.1 GCA_948844705.1 uncultured Dorea sp. | reverse complement strand
GCCGTCGGAATGAAACTCCGCATTCCGGCGCTTTACACCTTTTTCATGAAATTTTCCTATCAAATATCCCGTTCACGATCTGGATGATGCGCGGATTTATTGAAGATATGCCGATCGAGCTTGAAGAGGCGGCCTGGGTAGACGGCTGTTCGAGGTTTGCGGGAATCGTGAAGATTCTTCTCCCTCTGATTACGCCCGGACTCGTGGCAACTTCAATTTTCTGTGTTATTAATTCATGGAATGAGTTCGTGTTTGCAAACTTCCTCACAAGTATACAGGCAAAGACAATTCCTACGTCTGTAATGATGTATTTGTCTGTATCAGGAGTAAAGTGGGGCGAGATGGCGGCGACAGGCGTACTGGCTGTACTTCCGGTGCTGATCTTTGCCGTTATCGTGCAGAAGCATATGATACGAGGCCTGACATTCGGCTCTGTAAAAGGATAAAATAATCAGTTTAGGGAGGAAAATAATGAGTTCAAAACTTAAAATGGCAATCGTGGGCGCCGGGATCTGGGGCGAAAATCATGCGCAGATATATAAGGAGCATCCGTTTGCAGAGGTAACGGCGCTCTGCGATATGAACCGCGCCAAGGCAGAAGCGATGGCGGCGAAGCTTGGAATTGAAGACGTATATGACGATTACAATGAGATGTTCAAAAAGGCGGATTGCGATGCGGTAGCGATCGTAACGCCGGATTTTGCCCATGCGGATATTGCGGAGTCGGCGGCAGAGCATAAAAAAAATATGCTGATCGAGAAGCCTCTCGCAACAACGAGAGAGGATGTATACCGTATTGTCAATGCCGTGGAAAAGAACAATGTAAGGGCTATGGTAGATCTGCATAACCGCTGGAGCCCTCCGTTTAATGCGGCGCACGAGGCGGTGGACAGAGGAGAGCTGGGCAATATCTACAGCGCTTATATGAGGCTGAACGACGTGAAATGGGTTGCTACGGACATGCTCCCGTGGGCGGCGAAGTCCTCGATTCTGTGGTTTTTAGGAAGCCACAGCCTGGATACGCTCAGATGGTTTTTCCACGATGAGGTGAAGCGTGTATACAGCGTAAGCCGCGAGGGTGTGCTTAAGGGCAAGGGCGTGGATACGGTAGACGAGTATCTGACGACCATCGAGTTCTGCGGCGGCGGTATCGCGCAGATGGAAAACGGATGGATCACTCCGAACGCAAATCCATGTGTGAATGATATTAAATTTAACGTGCTGGGCGATAAGGGTATGATCAGTATCGATGCAAGCAATCACAATATGATCCAGCAGTATACGGATGATAAGGTGATCGTGCCGGATGTGATCGTGCAGAATAAGATCTTCGGGAAGCATAAGGGATTTGCATTCCAGAGCATCAGCGGATTTGTTGACTGTATCCTGTCGGGAGAGGAGTTCCCGGTAACGCTTAAGGATTCGGCGAATACGGTTCTGGCCATCCTTGCAATCATGGAATCTGCAAAGACGCGTATGCCCGTCGAGGTAAAATATTAAATACTAACGGGATATAAACGAAAGCGTTGTGCATATGCGGCGGTTAAGTAATTTTGGCATTTGCATAACGCTTTATTCTTGTCTTTTTTTAGACAATGAGTTATAATAGAAAAAGCAAAATTATCACAGTCGGGCTAACTTTATGTACCGGCGAAGAAATTGGAGGAATTAGATATGTTAGTATCAGCAAAAGAGATGCTTGAAAAAGCTGTAGCAGGTCACTATGCAGTAGGTCAGTTCAACATTAACAACCTTGAGTGGACAAAGGCTATTCTGACAGCGGCTGAGGAGACAAAGTCACCGGTTATCTTAGGTGTATCCGAGGGCGCCGGAAAGTATATGACAGGCTTTAAGACTGTGCAGGATATGGTTGCGGCTATGGTTGAAGAGATGGGAATCACGGTTCCTGTTGCTACACACCTTGATCACGGCAGCTATGACGGATGCAAGAAATGTATCGAGGCCGGATTTACCTCTATTATGTTTGACGGCTCCAAGTATCCGATCGAGGAAAATGTTGCAAAGACAAAAGAGCTGATCGCAATTTGCAAGGAGAAGGGAATGTCCCTTGAAGCAGAGGTCGGTGCAATCGGCGGCGAGGAAGACGGCGTTGTCGGACAGGGTGAATGTGCAGATCCTAACGAGTGTAAGATGATCGCTGACCTTGGCGTAGATATGCTGGCGGCAGGTATCGGCAATATTCACGGAAAATATCCGGCAAACTGGGCAGGCTTAAGTTTTGAGACGCTGGATGCTATTCAGAAGCTCACAGGCGATATGCCGTTAGTTCTTCACGGAGGTACAGGTATTCCGGACGACATGATCAAGAAGGCAATTGATCTGGGCGTTGCTAAGATCAATGTTAACACAGAGTGCCAGCTTGTATTTGCGGATGCTACACGTGAGTACATTGAGGCGGGCAAGGACCGCGAGGGCAAGGGCTATGATCCGCGTAAGCTGTTAAAGCCGGGCTATGAGGCGATTATCGCTAAGGTAAAAGAGAAAATGGAATTATTCGGTTCAGTCGGAAAAGCTTAATGCAGGGTTGCTGAATTTTTACTTGCCTTTTCTGACGGATTGAGTTATACTAACAGGCGTAAAAAGAAGAGAGGCGTTCCGACATTGGTTGGAGTGCCTTTTTCAGTATGATGTAGGAAACTTCGGTGTAACTGTGAAGGTACTGAACAGTTACACTTCGGTATTATTAACAGAAAGGAAATGTAGGGAATATGGGTGAACCGATCAAAGTGACAGAAATATTTGGGGAAGATGTGTTTAACGACACGGTTATGCAGGAAAGGCTCCCGAAAAAGGTCTATAAGGATCTGAAGAAGATGATCGAGGAGGGGAAAGAGCTGGATCTTGCCACTGCGGATGTCATTGCGCATGAGATGAAGGAATGGGCGATTGAAAAGGGCGCAACACATTATACACACTGGTTCCAGCCTCTTACGGGCGTTACCGCGGAGAAGCATGATTCCTTTATCTCGGCGCCGCTTCCGAGCGGAAAGGTTCTTATGAGCTTTTCGGGAAAGGAGCTTATAAAAGGAGAGCCGGATGCATCCTCCTTCCCGTCGGGAGGCTTAAGGGCAACCTTCGAAGCCAGGGGCTATACGGCGTGGGACTGTACGTCGCCGGCATTTGTAAGGCATGATGCGGCCGGTGCGACGCTTTGTATCCCTACGGCATTCTGTTCTTATACGGGGGAAGCCCTGGATCAGAAGACTCCGCTGCTTCGCTCGATGGAGGCGATCAATGAGCAGTCCTTAAGGCTTCTTCGTCTGTTTGGTAATACGACATCTAAGAAGGTGACGCCGTCTGTCGGGCCGGAGCAGGAATATTTTCTTGTGGATGCGAAAAAGTTTCAGGAAAGAAAGGACCTGATCTATACAGGCCGCACGCTGTTCGGGGCGATGCCTCCGAAGGGGCAGGAGCTGGACGATCATTATTTCGGAATCATCCGGCAGAGGATCGCCGGATTTATGAAGGATGTAAATGAGGAGCTGTGGAAGGTGGGGGTCAGCGCCAAGACACAGCATAATGAGGCGGCTCCGGCGCAGCATGAGCTGGCGCCGATCTATGCTGCGGCAAATGTTGCCGTTGATCACAACCATCTCGTCATGCTTACTTTGAAGAAGGTGGCGGCCCGCCACGGCATGAAGTGCCTGCTTCACGAGAAGCCCTTTGCCGGCGTTAATGGCTCCGGCAAGCACAATAACTGGTCTCTGACAACAGATGACGGGAGGAATCTTCTGGATCCGGGGAAAACTCCCCACGAAAATATTCAGTTCCTGCTTGTGCTTACCTGTATTTTAAAGGCGGTGGATATTCATGCCGACCTGCTCCGGGAGTCTGCTTCCGATCCGGGAAATGACCACAGGCTGGGATCTAATGAGGCTCCTC
>CAQNVT010000129.1 GCA_948844705.1 uncultured Dorea sp. | reverse complement strand
CCACCACCATTATGTCACCATCCACACGTGCTCCCGGGTGCCACCCGTGCTCACCCGTCCCCACGTCCCCGTCCCTCTCCATCTCACACACACTCCCCCAACATGAAGCGCGCGCACACACGTGGACTGTCCCCGATCACCCTTGCATTTTCTTAATCACCTTAAGCCGTGTGAATTCCTCACGTTCTTTTTCTTCTAATGCATTGTTGATCGTATATACCAGATTTGTGTACATCGGAATTGTAATATTCTTTAATGCGTTTGCACGCTTCTGCGTTTTCTTTATATTACTTGCCAGGCGGTATGCCGAGTTTTCCACCATCGACAGCTTGATCGTCAGATCCTTCACCTCACGGAAGGCTTCTCTGGCGATATCGATCGACTCCACAGTCGTACCCAGAGAGTAGGTCAGGTCATTTTGCTTCGCGTCATATTTCACATGGGGAATCTCCGTCCCCATGATGCTCCTTGTCTGGATACGGATAGATTCTTCGATCGGCACCGTGAGGGCAAGCTCCTCCACCTTGCTGATCCCCTGCTCTATATTGGCACGCTGCAGGCAGGCATACGCCCGTGTAAATGTGCTGTCTATCTCCTCCTGGATATCCTTTGCCTCATCGATAAGCGCCATAAGCTCCTTAAGGAGGATATTTCTCTTCTTATCCATCAGGTCATAGCCCTGGTGCGCAAGTGCAAGAGAATTTTTCGCCAGCATCAGATTACCCTTGGTTGGAAATTCCCGTGGATCCATACTATGCCTCCTCGTCCTCTTTCTTTGGATAGTAAATGTCGATCAGCTTCGTATCCACTCTGTCGAGCTCTTCCTTCGGCAGAAGTCCGAGTAATTCCCAGCCCAGGTCAAGCGTCTGTTTGATCGTCCTGTTTTCCGTCGGACCCTGGCCGACGTATCTCTTTTCAAATTCCTCACCGAATTTCAGATACTGCTTATCGATCGGAGACAGCTCATCCTCGCCGATAACGGATGCCAGATTTCTTGCCTCGCCCACCTTCGCGTAAGCGGAAAACAGCTGGTTGGCAAGATCCTGATGATCCTCTCTCGTGTAGCCTTTTCCGATACCGTCCTTCATAAGACGGGACAGTGACGGCAGAATACTGATCGGCGGATAGACAGACTGCCCGTGAAGGCTCCGATCCAAAACGATCTGTCCCTCCGTAATATACCCGGTAAGGTCCGGAATCGGATGGGTAATATCATCATTCGGCATGGTAAGGATCGGAAGCTGGGTCACGGAACCCGTCGCCCCCTCCACAATGCCCGCACGCTCATATATAGTGGCAAGCTCACTGTACAGATATCCCGGATATCCCTTTCTTGACGGAATCTCTCCCCTCGAAGAAGACACCTCACGCATCGCCTCTGCAAAGGAAGTCATATCCGTCAGGATAACCAGAATATGCATATTGCATTCAAATGCAAGGTATTCCGCAACTGTAAGTGCAACCTTCGGTGTGATCAGACGCTCTACGACCGGATCATTTGCCAGATTCAGGAACATACACACATGATCCGCAACGCCGCTGTCCTCAAATGCCTTGCGGAAGAAGTCCGCAACATCATGCTTTACACCCATTGCGCCGAATACGATCGCAAATTCCTCATCCGAATTGTCACCCAGAGACGCCTGCTTTACGATCTGGGCTGCCAGCTGGTCATGCGGAAGACCGTTTCCTGAGAAAATCGGAAGCTTCTGTCCTCGGATCAGTGTCGTCAGACCGTCGATTGCAGAAATTCCGGTACGGATATAGTTTCTCGGATACTCGCGGCGCACCGGATTAAGCGGCAGACCGTTTACATCCCTCTTATCCGTAGAAGTAAGAGCACCTAATCCGTCAATCGGATGACCGATTCCGTTAAATGTCCTTCCCAGCATATCCGGAGATACCGCAACCTCCATCGGATGACCGCTGAGTCTTGTGTGCGTATTCGTAAGAGACATATTTTCCGTACCCTCGAATACCTGGATCACTGCCTTGTCCTCATTTAACTCTACGATACGGCCCATTTTCTTCTTGTTGCCGTCTACGACAAACTCCACGATCTCATCGAAGAAGGCCTCCTGTACACCCTCCAGAACAACGAGAGGACCGTTAATATTACTAAGACCAAGATATTCTATTGCCAATGCTATGTCCTCCCTTCTATCCGTTCTTCTCAATTACACTGTTATAAAAGTCATCAATGTCTTTCTTGTAAAAATCAAGCATCTGCAGATTGTCGTTCGGCACGTCATACTTGATTGCAATGACCTTCTCAAAGATACCCTCTGCCTTTAAGACAGACATGGGCATTCCCATCGCTACAAGCTTCCTTGCCTTCTTATACAGATACAGGATCACATCCATCATCTTAAACTGCTTCTCCATAGACACGCACGTATCATCCTTATGAAATGCATTCTGCTGGAGGAACCCGAGACGGATCACCTTCGCGATCTCCAGAATCAGCTTCTGATCATCCGGAAGAACGTCTCCTCCGATCAGCTTTACGATCTCCATCAGGCTGCTCTCCTGATTAAGAAGTGTCATCATACGATTCCTGTAATCCACAAACTTCGGAGACACGTTATCCGAATACCAGCCCGCAAGATCCGGCAGATATTCGCTGTAGCTTGTAAGCCAGTGGATCGCCGGAAAATGTCTGGAATACGCCAGCGACTTATCCAGTCCCCAGAAGCATCTTACGAATCTCTTTGTATTCTGTGTGACAGGTTCGGAGAAGTCCCCGCCCTGCGGAGATACCGCACCGATGATCGATACGGAGCCTGTCTCGCCGTTCAGTGTCTGCATCATTCCCGCTCTCTCATAAAATGCCGACAGCCGGGAAGCCAGATATGCCGGGAAGCCTTCCTCCGCCGGCATCTCCTCCAGACGTCCGGAAAGCTCACGCAGAGCCTCCGCCCAGCGGGAGGTAGAATCCGCCATAATAGCTACGTCATAGCCCATATCGCGATAATACTCTGCCAGTGTAAGTCCTGTATAGATCGAAGCCTCACGTGCCGCAACCGGCATGTTAGACGTATTTGCAATCAGAGTCGTCCTGTCCATCAGAGGATTTCCTGATCTGGGGTCAACCAGCTCCGAGAATTCCTCCAGAACCTGCGTCATCTCATTTCCGCGCTCTCCGCAACCGATATAGATGATGATATCTGCATTCGCCCATTTTGCGATCTGATGCTGCGTCATCGTCTTCCCGGTTCCGAATCCTCCCGGAATTGCCGCCGTTCCGCCCTTTGCGATCGGGAACATCGTATCCAGGATACGCTGTCCCGTTACAAGCGGCTCATTGGCCGAATATCTGTGATGCACCGGTCTCGGCACACGAATCGGCCAGCGCTGCGTCATGGAAAGCTCCTTCTTCTCGCCGTTCGCCAGCTCAACCACCACCAGCGTATCCTGAATCGTATACTCTCCGTCCGGCACGGCAGAGACTACCGTTCCCTCCACATCCGGAGGAACCATACATTTGTGAACGATCGCCCGTGTTTCCGGAACCTCTGCGATGACGGTCCCGCCGTGAACAATATCTCCCTCCGCCACCGTCAGATGTGTTTCCCACAGCTTTTCCGTATCGAGAGAATCTACACTGACACCTCTTGTAATAAATGCACCGCCGCTTTCTGCAATGCTCTCAAGCGGACGCTCTATACCGTCAAAAATATTATTAAGAATCCCCGGAGCAAGAGTAACCGATACCGCAGAACCAGTTGCCTCCACGATCTCTCCCGGCCGCAGGCCCGACGTCTCCTCGTATACCTGAATCGTGGTCATATCCTTGTCGAGAGAAATGACCTCGCCGACCAGACGCTCCTTTCCGACATATACCATCTCGGACATCTTAAAACCTGTCCGTCCCTTCAGATAGATTACGGGACCGTTGATACCATATATCTTCCCAGTGTTCATACTATCCAATTCCCGTACCCCCCTTGAATGTGAATCTGTCATATTCCCGTTCGGCAGCACCCTTAAAGGCATAGTCGATCAAAATGTTCCTCTCATGGATGACTGCTCTCAGACCGCCTGTAAAATCCTCCTTGCTTACCGTAAGACTCATTCCTGTATGCTCCTCAAGGTAGTCCTTTTTGTCCTCATCCGTAGGGTTAATGTACAGCGTCATCGTCTCTCCGTCTGCAAACTTCGCAGCTTTTTCTATATAAGAGATAAGAAGCTTCTTATACTCCTCCTGCTTCATGTATTCCTGGAGACGCTCATGCACTTCCTCAAACAGCTGCTTTTTCAGACGCTTCTGGGTCTTTCCAAGCTCCCTTTTAAGCTCCAGCTGTGCTTTGGAGGCAGCCATACTAAGCTGCTGCTTTGAACCTGTTATCTCTGCCTTGATTCTGGTCTCGGACTGCCGGATCGCCTCTGCCCGATGCTGTTCATTTATATTTTCAAGAGCCTTTCTATGCTGCCCTGTAATCGAATTTGCCTGCATTCTTGCTTCCAGCATAGCTGCATCCTTAAGATGTTCTATCTTCTCCTGCTGTGTCAAGCGTATCACCTTCCTTCACTCTTCCTGTGCACTACAATTTAAGCCCGATCGCCTCATTTACATAAGATGTGATAAAATCCTTTTTACGTCCGGTTCCGTGCCTGTCAGGGATTTCAATCAGAAGCGGCATCGTCCGCTCAAGCCTCGCCTCGTCGATCAAATCCGGAAACTCACGCCCGAATTTTTCCGTCAGCAGAATAATGCCTATCTTGCTGTCATTCATGGCGTTTTCAAGCGCTTCTCTAAGCTCCTGTCGCTCATGCACCACCACGCCGTCCACACCGGCAAGCCTCATCCCTGTCAGGGTATCGATATTATCACTGATCAAGTACATCCTCATCTTACAGATTACCTAAGATCATGAAGGAGATGATAAGTCCATAAAGACATACACCTTCTGCAAGACCAACGAAAATCAGTGACTTACCAAGTACGCTGGAATCCTCACTGATCGCACCGAGCGCTGCGCTTGCCGCACTTGCAACAGCGAGACCGCCGCCCACACATGACATACCGGTTGACAGTGCTGCGGCTATATAACCTAAGCCCGTTGACATTCCTGCCTCTTTCATACGCGCGCACTCTTTCCTGGCTTTCGCTGCTCTTTATCCTGTTGACCAGCCTCGCGCTGTCTTTCT
>CAQNVT010000128.1 GCA_948844705.1 uncultured Dorea sp. | reverse complement strand
GATTATTGGAACCCAGCCTCTGTGCTATTGCAAAAATTTAAAACTCACAGGCTGTGAGATGATTGACACAATTGCCGGAAATCATCTGATGTTGACAAGTGAGCATACCGTCAGAGAAATTGAGCAGAATGGGCATGTTGAAGCGTGGTATTAAATTCACGCCAACGCAGCCGGATGTTATGGAGATATTGGAGACGTTAGGGGAATGCCGATAGCTTTCCTTATTGGTGTAATAATTTTATAGCGCAGTGCATGATCGAGCTATTTTTGCATATTACGGAAAAAGGGCGAAGCCAATCCGCGCCAACGGCGCGATGGTTCGCTTTAAACGGCGTAAGCCGTCTTGGGTGAATCATTCGATCCAGACCAGCATCTGCATAAGTACTATCAGCAAATAATTCATACCATGAACTGACTGGAAGTTGTGAGACTATCATGGTAGATCTTAAGTTATCTCGGCTGTCAATCACTTCAAAAAGGTCCCGGTTGCAGCATTGCCTGTGAAGAAAATATTCCCGGCACGTCATTCACTGGATATAGAACCTGTCGGCAGGCAGAAATCAGCACCAGAGTGCAGATTTCTGCCTGTAACCATATTTCTGAATTCCCAAGGCGTGACTCCAAAATCTGTTATCCGAACGGATAATCTCCAGATTATAGTCTTGTCTGAGCAAAAGCTTTTTACCCCCTATAGTAATTAATCAGGCACCCCTTTAAAATGATCTCTCTTTCGTTATCTGTCATATCGCCGAGTCTGAGCTCTATTTCCTCAAGCCTGTCTCCTGCGACATACGCTTTAATCACCGCCTGTTTTTCTTCCACGGCTTTCCTGATCTCCGGCACAAAGATATAATCTCCGTTTTTAAACGGAAGCGCCTCATGGTCTGCGTCGGTAATAAACGGAAGCATACCCCAGTTGATCAGATTGGAACGATATCTTTTGGTCGCGTATTCGTTTGCAATATTCGCCCAGCCGCCGAGCACCTTCTGGCAGGAGGCTGCCTGCTCTCTGGCGGAACCGTCGCCCGGCTTTACCGCGAAGATCGTGCTTCCGACGCCTACATTTGTCCGGTCGACATCCGGATACTTTTCATGTATTTTATTCATCACAGGCTTCAGCTCCTCAAGCGCCTCCGCCGGACATTTTTCTGCCTCTATCGCCTTCTGGGCCGCCTGCACCTCTTTGGCACGGCCTACATAGGCCGGATCCTTTCTGGAAAGCGCGAACTCTGCAAGCCCCAGCGGATTGGAGCGGTAGGACGAGGTCTCCCCGGACGGGATCAGCTCATCGGTCGTTGTCACCGGATCATGAATCTCGGACACGACCTTAAGGATCAGATTCTCCGGAAGCGCCGGCATTGCCGGCCAGTCCTTAATATTCGGTCCGAATTTGATCTCCACGGACGGATCGGCAGCGCCCTTGCTGTCAAATACACGGTTTGCGTAAATATTGCTGTCAAAATGATATTTCTTTCCGGTATACTCCACATCCATCGCCGTTGCCGGAGTAAGGAAGCCCTTATTTGCCGCTGTCGCCGCAATGGAGCGCGCATCCATAAGCGCCACGGAAGCGATCTGCCCGCTCTGAAGCTTGGAACCCTCGCGGTTCGGGAAGTTCCTTGTAGAATGACGGATGGAAAATGCATTGTTCGCCGGCGTGTCTCCCGCTCCGAAGCACGGGCCGCAAAATGCCGTCTTTACGATTGTTCCTGCCGCCATCAGGTCTGCAACGGCTCCGTTTTTCACAAGCTCCATATAGATCGGTGTGCTCGCCGGATATACGCTGAAGGTAAATTCATCCGCACCGATATAACGTCCTCTTATAATATCCGCCGCCGCGCAGATATTTTCAAATCCGCCGCCCGCACAGCCCGCGATCAGTCCCTGATCCACATACAGCTTTCCGTCCCGGATCTTGTCCTGCAGGGAATAATCCACTGCCCCGCCAAGACTTACGAGAGCCTTCTGCTCTACGTCATAAAGCACATCCTTAAGATTTGCATTCACCTCATCGATCGTATATACATTTGACGGATGGAACGGCATTGCGATCATCGGCCTGATCTCGCTCAGGTTCACATATACCATTCCGTCATAGTAAGCGGCCGCTCCCGGATTAAGCTCCTTATAATCCTCAGCCCTTCCGTGGATCTCGTAGAATTCCCGTATCTTCTCATCCGTTGTCCAGATAGAGGACAGGCAGGTCGTCTCTGTCGTCATGACATCAATGCCGATACGGAAATCTGCACTGAGCTTTCCGACTCCCGGCCCTACAAATTCCATGACCTTGTTATTTACATATCCATTTCCAAAAGTAGCGCCGATGATGGCAAGTGCAACATCCTGCGGACCGACGCCTTTGATGGGCTCGCCGTCAAGATAAATGGCGATCACCCCCGGCATGTTAATATCGTAGGTCTTGTTAAGAAGCTGCTTTACAAGCTCCGGGCCGCCCTCTCCCATCGCCATCGTTCCAAGTGCGCCGTAGCGGGTATGGCTGTCCGAGCCAAGGATCATCTTCCCTCCGCCCGCAAGCATCTCACGGGCATACTGATGGATAACGGCCTGATGAGGCGGTACATAGACTCCGCCGTATTTTTTCGCGCAGGTCAGTCCAAACATGTGGTCATCCTCATTTATCGTACCCCCTACTGCACACAAGGAATTGTGACAGTTGGTAAGTACATACGGAATCGGAAATTTCTCAAGTCCGGACGCACGTGCCGTCTGAATAATTCCTACAAATGTAATATCATGAGAGGTCAGCTTATCAAATTTTATCTGAAGCCTGTCCATATTTCCGGAGGTGTTATGTGCCTCTAAAATACGGTACGCCATTGTCTGCTTTGCGGCAGACTCCTGCGTCACCTCCTGTCCTGTCTTTTCCTTTAACGCTTCCCTGTCTGTTACGATCTCCGTACCATTTACCAGGTAGACGCCCTTGTCGTATAGTTTCACCATGTCCTTCTCCTCCTAGCTTTCTATGTTGTTCATATGATCTGCAACCATCATTGCGATCTTAAACGTCAGTGCATCCTCAAAAACTCTGACATCCAGACCTGTCTTCTTCTGGATCTTCTCCAGCCGGTACACGAGCGTATTCCGGTGGATATACAGTTGTCTGGCCGTTTCAGATATATTCAGATTGTTGTCAAAAAATGTGAAGACTGTTGTCAGCTCCTCCTCCTCAAACTGATGCGCTCCCTCGTACTCAAACACTTCCTTCAGGAACATTTCGCACAGCGACGGCGGAAGCTGATGGATCAGGCGGCCGATTCCCAGTTCATTGTAGGCAAGAATATTTTTATCGGCATAGAATACACGTCCTACCTCCAGCGCCATCTGCGCCTCCTTATAGGAGCGGGATACATCCTTAAGCTCGTCCACGATCGTGCTGAAGGCGATCCTTACATTTACCATAGCCTCCATATTCAGCGTATCTGCAAGCACACGCGCAATATGATTAAGCGTCACATAATCCTCGGTCATTTCCAGCGCCTTGACAAGGATGATATGCTTCTCATCCACGGCAGTAACAAAGTCCTTATTTCCTGTCGCATACAAGCCGCGCATCGTTTCCAGAACAAGATTATCACCTTCATTTTTCGGCTCGATCAAAAACACCGCTCTTCTCTGCTCTACCGGAATCCGCATCTTTTTTGCCTGATTGTAAATATCTACAAGCAGCATATTGTCCAGAATCAGATTCTGGATGAAACGGTTCTTGTCCATTCTTTCCTTATAAGCATTAATGAGGCTCTCCAACTGCCCGGTTCCAAGTCCGCCCGCGATCCTTAAATCCGCCTCGCTGCCCTGCAATGCCAGGACGTATATGGGCTCTTCTTCATCACGTACTAAAAACAGGCCCCGGTCTTCTAAAATACTTCCCCCCGCCTCATTGTCCGCATACTTTAAAAAGGTTATTACTTCCTTCTCGAGCTCCTTTTCTTTTTCTCTGGTCGTCACAAGGCAATTCCCCTGCGTATCCCACACGGAACATTCCAGACCCGTAACATTATAAATATTCTGCACCGTCTTATGCAATACCTGATTCGATAACACCGGCCTTCCTCCTATCCTACTTTATCCTTAACATTGTAGCATACATTTGAAACGAATGGAAATACAAAAATGCAGTGGTTTTATCCACTGCACCATCGCCGTTATATTATACTACATTCCCGGAAACATCGTGTTCTCAAGCTCGGTTACCTCTGATTCCTCGATACCGTAAACATTATCCTCGTCCGCCGTCACATGAAGCTCCATGGAAACCTTTTCCCCGTAAGTATTCTCTGTAACTACTTTATTAATTGCTTCAACAAGTGCATCGACGATAACATCCACATTTGTCATATCCTTGCCGTCGGTCACATACTGTGTACTGATCTCTGTAAAGGCATCATTTGCCATACTGAAAGTATTTACCGGCTCAATCTCTATAGTTACCGTATAGTTTCCGTTGTCATCCTTCTTGGCTCCCTTTACTTCATATTTGGAAAGCTTCATGATTCCCATAACAGCCTCTCTGTACTTTGCCTTTGCCTCATCGCTTACGTCCTGTCCCAAAAATGCCGCCTCGATCTGTGCATCCATGGCATCCTCAATCTCTGCCTTTGCTTCGTCTTCAGAAAGATTACGGAATTTTGCATAATCCTTGTACTCTCCATGATAGTTAGCATCCAGTACACTCTTTGTATATCCTGCCGCATCAAAATCCTTTCCGCATGCCGCAAGTCCGAGACATACCATGACTGCCAATACTACTGATAAGATCCTTTTTTTTGCCTGCATTTTATTCTCTCCTTTTCCTTTTTTGCAAAATGCTTCGTGCCCTTTATTTTAATACCTCTGCAAGGTACATGTCAATCCTATTCCCTGCATATATATGTAAAAATGAAAATGATGCAAGGGTTATTATGTCAAAAAAAAGAACTATATTCATTTTACTTGCCGCCTCTTCTCTTCTTCTTTTATCTGTGCTCCTTTTAAAGCCTGTAAGCCGGAGCGAAAACAAGAAATTTAAAGGCTATACAGCAGAGCTTTTCTGCCAGGAGGTCTCCTCCAACACCATTTCCCTGCACTACACATTAAAGGATCCTGCCTCCTACGGTATAGAAAATGTCCCGGTTTCTCTTGGAACCGTAAGCACAGATACGGACTCCATGTGTGCTTCGGTGGAAAACGCACTCGCCCTTCTGCATTCTTATGACAGAGGGCGCCTATCCAGGGAAAACGGACTGACCTACGATATTTTGGAGCATCATCTTAACAACCTGCTAAAGGAGGCGCCCTATGCTCTGTACGAAGAGCCCCTCTCACCGCTTACCGGGACTCAGTCACAGCTTCCTGTGCTTCTTTCCGAATATCGCTTTTACAGCGCGGATGACTGCCGGGACTATCTCACTCTCCTCACTCAGATACCGGAATATTTTCGTTCTATTATCGAATTTGAATACGCCAAATCCAATGCCGGACTCTTTATGGCCTCGTATAATGCCGAAAAGTTGATCGAGGAATGCAGGACATTTATGCAGATGGGCGAAAACAATTACCTGTATTCCTCCTTTGAAGAACGGCTGAAAGAGCTTGATCTGCCGGAAAGCGAGAAGACCCGGCTTACGGAACAGAACCGTAATAACATCAAGGACTGCGTATTCCCTGCCTATCAGGAGCTGATCGATGCGGTCACCGAGCTTAAGGATACCGGAAAAAACAGCTGCGGGCTGTGCTATCTTCCGAAGGGAACCGAATACTACGAGCTGACCGTCAAAGGGCAGACCGGCTCCTCCCGCACAATTCCCGAGCTTCGGACTCTTACGTTATCCCAAATGTCAGAGGATGCCGCAAAGGTACAGGAGGTGCTCGCCTCCATATCGGAAAACGGCAGCGGCACGTCCGGCATCATAGATGCGGATACATCCCTGATTCCCGGCTCGGATCCCGAAAAAATACTTACAAGCCTTAGGAAGGGGTTAGACAACGCATTTCCCGAGTCTCCGAATGCCGATGTACAGATAAAATACGTGCAGAAATCCATGGAAGATTACTTAAGCCCGGCCTTTTATATGATTCCGGCCATTGATGATGCCGAAAATAATGTTATCTACATAAACGAAGGCCGCATGCCGGATAATCTGACTCTATTTACTACGCTGGCTCACGAGGGCTATCCAGGACACCTCTATCAGACCACCTACTACGCCGCCACTGACCCGGATCCTCTTAGAAGCCTTTTAAGCTTCGGCGGTTATACGGAAGGCTGGGCAACCTACAGTGAGATGATGAGCTACTATCTGGCTCCTCTTTCCGACGAGCAGGCGGCTCTGATGCAGCACAATTCATCCGTCATCCTTGGGCTTTACGCCCTCGCGGATATGGGCATCCACTACGACGGCTGGACGCTGCTTGACACCGTAGCCTTCTTCCGCGATTACGGCATCACCGATACCGGCACAATCGAAGAAATCTACAATCTCATCATCGGAGATCCCGGGAACTATCTGAAATACTATATCGGATACGTCGAATTTCTGGAGCTGAAAAAAGAGGCAATCAAGAAATGGGGGGACGGTTTCTCCCAGGAACGATTCCATAAAGCAGTGCTCGAAACAGGCCCCGCACCCTTTGATATCTTAAAAGAATACGTATTGGGGACAGGGTAAACATCAATCGGGGACGTAGTAAAACTAGTTTTACTACGTCCCCGATTGAAAATACCCTGTCCCCATTTGCATCATTCCGGCTCGTGGAGGCAGCAAAGGAATACCACGCAAAAACATAAAGCCTTTGCGCGGTAAGCCTCTGATTCACTATTCCATCGAAG
>CAQNVT010000127.1 GCA_948844705.1 uncultured Dorea sp. | reverse complement strand
CTCGTCCTCCGCCGACAATACGATACTGCTTGTATTAAGAGCATGCGAGCATATTGGAGTAATAACGATCATGGCCGCCGTAGGCTCCACGATCGGGCCGCCCGCCGACAGATTGTATGCGGTAGAACCCGTCGGCGTAGATATGATGATACCGTCGGCCTCATAGGAATTTAAGAGCTCCCCGTTTACGTACAGCTTAAAGCGAATCAGCCGCAGGTCCCCGTTTCTTGCCACTACGATATCATTAAGCGCCACGTCCCTGACACCGCCGGTCAGGTTCCCCTCCAGCATCATACGGTCCTCTATGGCATATTCTTCCGCAAGGAGGCGGTCTAACGCCTCCTCGATATGATTCACCTCAACCTCGGCAAGATAGCCCAGCGTCCCCATATTAATTCCCAGTATCGGTATATTTCTTCCGTGAAGAGCTCTTGCGACCTCAATCAGGGTTCCGTCTCCTCCGATCACGACTGCACAGTCAAATTCCTCCGGTATGGAATCTCTGACAATCCTCTTCTCCTCGTCCTTGCGGCAGCGGATGCATGTCTTTCCGCGGCTCTCGAGAATATGAATGATCCTCTCTGTTACCTTCTGCCCGAGATCCTTTCCATCGTTTGTTATGATAAAAAACCGTTCCATTTCCTTCTATCCCTTCGCAAGCATTTCAAACGCCTCATCCACGGTCTTTTCGATATTGATCTCTCCGCGGATGCTCCCGTCTCCCTCACATTTTTTTAAATGCACCAGATATTCGATATTTCCCTCCGGCCCCTTTATCGGCGAAAACGTAAGCGCCTCGGCCCGAAACCCGTTCTGCACGGCAAATCCGGTTACCGCCTCGATCACCTCCGCATGGGTTCCCCGTTCCCTTACGACACCCTTTTTTCCCACCTTTTCCCGGCCGGCCTCAAACTGCGGTTTAATGAGAGCTACGATCTCACCGTCCTCCTTAAGATAGGCACGGATCGGTAAGAGCACCTTCGTAAGGGAGATAAAGGAAACGTCTACAGACGAAAAATCAACAGGCTCTCCGATATTCTCCGGCTTCACATACCGGATGTTCGTCTTCTCCATACATACGACCCTCTCATCCTGCCTGAGCTTCCAGTCAAGCTGTCCCCGGCCTACGTCTATGGCATAGACCCTTACCGCACCGTTCTGCAGCATACAGTCTGTAAAGCCTCCGGTAGATGCGCCTACGTCCGTACAGACCTTTCCCTTCACCGTAACGGAAAAATTTTCAAGCGCCTTTTCAAGCTTTAAACCGCCCCGGCTCACATAAGGGAGGGTATTTCCCCTGACCTCGATCACGGCCTCCTCTTTAAAGGCCGTACCCGGCTTATCCTCCTTCTGCCCGTCCACATATACGTTTCCCGACATAATCACTGCTTTTGCCTTTTCTCTTGACGGCGCAAGATTACGTTTTACAAGCAGAATATCCAAACGCTCCTTCATGTCATAACTCCTTAACCGCTTCCAGAATCTTCTCTGTCATGCTTTTACTGTCAATTCCGTTTTCCCTGCGGAGCACCGCGATGCTTCCATGCTCCACATAGGTATCCGGAAGAGCCAGCATAAGTATCTTTAACGGAAGATTTTTTCCTGCCGTATATTCCAGTACATGCTCCCCGTATCCTCCGGCCTTTACGTTTTCTTCGATAACAACCGCCATGCGGTGCCCTTTTGCCGCCTTTAAAAGCATCTCTTCGTCCACAGGCTTTACGAACCTTGCATTGATCAGGCTGCACTTATATCCCTTTTCCTTCAGGTTCTTACGCACCTCTATGGCTTCCTCAAACATGTGGCCTACACTTAATATAGCAATATCCTCTTCCTCATAGATCCATTCGCTTTTTCCGTATTCGATCGGAGCCCTGCACTCCTGACAGCCCTCACAGGCCGTTCCTCTCGGATAGCGCAGCGCAACCGGCCCATCATATTCCACCGCAAAGCGGACCATATCGGCCATCTCCCATTTGTTTTTCGGAGACATGACCGTCATATTCGGAACCGCGCTCAGATAAGACAGATCAAAGATGCCCTGATGGGTCTCTCCGTCGTTTCCCACGAGCCCGGCCCGGTCTACAGCAAATACGACAGGAAGATTCTGAAGCGCGACATCATGGATGATCTGGTCATAGCCCCTCTGCAGAAAAGAGGAATACACTGCAAACACCGGCTTTAGCCCTCCTGCCGCCAGCCCCGCGCAAAAGGTTACCGCGTGTCCCTCCGCGATTCCCACATCAAAAAAACGGTTGGGAAAACGCTTTTTAAATCCGGCAAGGCCTGTCCCGTCTGCCATCGCCGCCGTGACCGCCGCGATCCGGGGGCTTTTTGCGGCCTCCGCACACAGAACCTTTCCGAATACATCCGTATAGGTATCCGCCTTTTTCTTCGCAGTCACCTCACCGCTCTTTATATCAAAGGGACCGATGCCGTGAAATTTATCCGGCGCACTCTCCGCCGGCTCATAGCCCTTCCCCTTCTGCGTCATGACATGAAGAAGCACGGGGCCCTCCACCTTCTTTGCCTCCGGTTGAAAATGACACAATAACGGATAAGACTTTATTAAGG
>CAQNVT010000126.1 GCA_948844705.1 uncultured Dorea sp. | reverse complement strand
GCCTGGCATAAAGATTCTTTTTATTGTATTGCTTTCTCTGGCCCTGTTTATTCCTCAGGCATTCATTTATGCATTGATAAGTGAAAGTATGATTCAGGAGTGCAAAATCCCATCGCTGAAGGCGATTTTAAATGGATTTTGCATTGTAACTGTGAAGGAACTGAACAGTTCACTAAAATGTATAAAATGGCTGTACCTTGCCGGACACGAAGTGTCCGCCCGAAAGGCATACACGGGGGCGCAAGGAATGAGTCATTATTATAACCAATTCAACACAGACGTAGGGAGTGAATGTAATGAAAAAAGGTATGAAACGGGCGCTTGCACTGGCGTTGACAGCGGTGCTGGCAGCAGGTATGTCAGTATTTC
Source organism: uncultured Dorea sp. (assembly GCA_948844705.1). Classification (GTDB taxonomy): domain Bacteria; phylum Bacillota; class Clostridia; order Lachnospirales; family Lachnospiraceae; genus CAPEBR01. The sequence continues at coordinate 8,966 of CAQNVT010000126.1, read as the reverse complement.
CCGTGTCAGCAGAGGAATTTGACGGATATGATTCCGGAACGGCTGCATCGTCAGGAGATACCGGAGTGAAGGTTACAGGCAAGAGAGAGACGCTGAAATCTGCAGAGGCGGCAAGAGATCTGGACTGGGGATTTTTCAGCGAGGCGGAAGGGAGTGCGGACTGGTACGGACGCATGGCGCTTCCGGATTATGCGTCAAGCCTTTATTTTACATTAGCAGACGAAAGCATATGGCTCAATGACAGTAATTTTACGGAGGATACTGCTTTCAGGGTAAGCTATACCGGGAAAGAGGACGATGTCTTCAATGCAATCACGGTTCTGGATATGAGCGGTGTTGCCAGGATGTCAGACGAGGAATGGGAAACGATCAAGGAGAATATTTCCAATGCATTTATTGCGGCGAAGAGGGATTATCCCGGAATGTTCTGGCTGAAGGGAGACCCGAAGGTTACCCGCGTGGCTTCTTCATGGAAGGATGAGACAGGGGAGGATGTATACAGCTATCAGGTATATTTCCTGCTTAAGAATTATAACAGAGATTATGACATCCGCAGCGCGAAATATCGTAGCGCCGAGGCGCTTCAGGCAGTGATCACGGAGCGTGAGCAGAGCCTTCAGGCAGTCTTTGACGGCTCGGCAGGTATGGATACCGCAGGAATGATTACATATTTTGACGAGAATTATAAATCCGTGGCTAAGAGCATGGGACTTAGTAAGGAGAACTATCCTTATGCATTTAAGCTGCTCTGTGACAGAGTAGGGATTCCGTGCGTACTGGCATCCGGCGCAGGCGGAAGCGTAGAGAGCTTCGTGTCGCTGGACGGCGTATGGTATGAGCCGGCGGAGGTAGGCGATATCGTAGCAGAGCAGAAGCGCGAGGAGGAAAAGGCAGCAGAAGAGGCGGCAAAGAAGGCCGAGGAAGAGGCTAAGGCGGCGGAGGAAGCAGCAAAGAAAGCCGAGGAAGCACAGAAAGAAACGAAGGCAGAGCCGGCGAAAACTGCGAAAAAGGCAAAGAGCGCCGACGTGCCGGCACCTACCGCAGGCCCGGCATTCCAGAGCGACGTGCCGGTAGTGGCTGCAGCGAGCGCAAGGGCGGCAGATACTATAACGTTTTACGATGCCGACGGCACCACCCAGTTAACCGGAGAGAGTTTAAGGGCAAAATTAGAGGCACTGCATATTGTAACAGAGAATCCTACCTTAATGATCTATGAAAATAATTGGGAGCAGATGGTTACGGTAAAAGGAGACCTGGTAGAAAAGGATATTGTTGCTAAGGTTGGCAATGAAGTGGTCACGAATTTGAGGTTTGCGCTGCAGAATGCCGGCAGCAAGCCGTTGGCGGGGAATGTGACCTATACCATAACGTGCACGGGCCAGGCAACCATTGACGGTAAGTCAACAAATGTAGGCAGCGATGCTTACAGCAAGCAGATTGCAGTAGCGCCGAAGGCGCTTAGAGTCAGTGCAAGCGGGCTTACCCTGCGCCGGACTTATCTGGGGACGCAGCCGGGAGATTTTGCGGTAGATAATAACAAGCTGCAGTATAACAAGCCTATCGGTGAAGTAAAGGTTACAGGTGCGGCGACAGATATAGCAAATTCTCTCAAGGAAGACTATCCGGGGAGTTATGAAGGCGTGGTGTCTCTTGAGGTGACATTGTCGGGTACTGATAGTTTGAATTATACACTGGGGGCACAGGGAGACGGCGCTAATACTGTGGAACGGGTGGAATCAACCGTCATATCTGAAGTCAGATACACAACGGTTGCCCAGAATATAACGAATCTGGGTCAAATTCATGTGGATTTCAAATCATCAGAGGATTTTTACGTATATGACGGGAAGGAAAAGAAACCGGATTTTGATGTTACAATTAATAATGATACCCTGCAGCAGGGAGTGGATTATGAGGTTCGATGGAAAGATAACATAGACGCCACTAAAGATGCACAGGTTATTATAACAAGCCTGGAGAACGGGAGAAAATATAAATGGGAGGGAGAAAAAACACAATCCTTCACAATTGCTAAGGCAACATCTTCCGTTGCAAAACAGGAAATATCGACTAAATGCGGAAAAGAGGAAACATTTGATGTGTCTGGTTTGATTCCTGAGGAGTCAAAGGTTTACTCGGCGACATCTACTGTCGCCGTCAGCGACAGTATTTTTGCCGGAAGTATTACAGTAGGAGGAGGCGGCAAAAATATAACGTATAAATTAAAGTCTTTGCAGGATGATCCTGATCTGGTCGGCAAGACGGGAACGATTAATATTTTTATGGCTGAGTCAAAGAATTATAAGGAATTTTCGTTCGAACTTGAAGTAACCGTGCTTGCCAAGGAAAAGAGAGAGAACTTCCTGTTTGAATACGACGTTGTGAAGATACCGGCCGGAAGTGATCCTCAGCAGATCACGGTACTTGAATCAAGCAACGCATTATCAGACAGTAAGGTTACGTACACAATCGATCAGGCGAACAGTGATTCAGGTGTTATCTTGTTGGATACGGAGACCGGCGAGGTCGATCCGGTGAAGGAAGGCGAAGCGATTATAGTAGCAAAGGCATCAGAAAGTCCTGATTATGAGGAAGCGACCGCGAGCTACAAGGTGATCGTTATTCCGCAGGATAATACGGTGACGCATTTCCCGAATAATGATCAGGGATTCCAGGCAGGCGGAAGCGAGTACTATAAGTTGGAGATTGAGACGGGAATTTCATTTGTTCCGGACACCCTGAAGAGTGAGTTTAAGAAGGCTTCGGATATAGACGATCGGATGAGAGAAAAGATTCTGGAATTTAATTCCAAGGTTCCGGAGGAAAATATTGCGGTTTATGATGTTGTACTTATGATCCGGCAGGAGGATGAAAATTCTGTTTGGAAGGTAATTGATAATCCGGATGATTTTCCGGCAAACGGTATAACGATGACGATACCGTATCCGCAAAGAGAAGACGCAAGTATCGTTGATCCAAATCTGAATGATTTTACCGTGGCGCATATGTTTACACATGACGGTGGCAGCGGCAGAGACAGTTGGAGTGCGGGAGATGTAGAGGAGATTGAACCGACAGAACGAGGCGACGGCCTGTTGATTACCGTAAGCGGATTGTCACCGATTGCAGTCGGCTGGGCGGAGACGCCGACGGATCCGACGAATCCGGATGATCCGACCAATCCTGATGACCCGAACAATCCGACGAACCCAACGGATCCAACGAACCCGAATGACCAGAACAATACGTTGAATCCTTCAAGCCAGAATAATAATACCGGTACAAATAACCAGGGTACAACAGGGAACGGTACGACAGGAACCGGCACCACAGGAACCGGAACGACTGCAGGCAGGTCGGCCACAGGAACCGGTACAACGGCCGGAACCTCTGCTAGTGCAGCGGGGGCGCTGACAGGAGACCATAATAAAGTCATATTGTATTCTGTTCTTTTCGTGGTTGCTGCTTTTGTAATTGGAAGTGTATGTGTAGCAAGAAAGAAACGTAAATAAGGATTATTTTTTAAAATGGCGGTGAGGTGATACCAACCGTCATTTTAAAGTTTGGAGGGAAATGAAAGGATTAAAAACAAGATGGGCGGAGCAAGTGGACAAGGAACATGTGCTGGCAGAATATCCGCGTCCTATGCTTGTGCGTGACAGTTATGTGAATCTAAATGGGTTGTGGAATTATGCCATTACGGATGAAAAGAGAGCGCCGGAAGAGTATGAAGGTAAGATTCTGGTGCCTTTTTCGCCGGAAGCGCCGTTGTCAGGGGTGAAAAGGCAGCTTAAGCCGAAGGAGTATTTATGGTATCAGAGGGAGCTGCCGGATGAGATACGTCCGGAGCATGGGAAACGGTGGATTCTGCACTTTGGCGCCGTTGACCAGTATGCGGTCGTGTGTGTGAATGGCAAAACGGTAAAGAAGCATCTGGGCGGATATCTGCCGTTTTCTATAGATATTACAGATGTAATCACAGAAGAGAGGAATATACTTGAGGTTTGTGTGCAGGACTATTCTGATAAATCCTATTACAGCCGCGGAAAGCAGAAGCTGAAGCGGGGCGGGATGTTTTATACGGCCCAGAGCGGTATCTGGCAGACCGTGTGGGCGGAGCAGGTGCCGGTGGATTATATTTCCGATATCCGTACAGAGTCGCTTTATGATGAGAAAGTTTTACGTATTGTAGTGAAGGGAAATACTAAAACAGCGGCAGAGAAAATAAAGGTTGTTGTAAGTGCAGAAGATATGCAGCCGCTTGAGGTTTGGGGAAATGTGAATGAACAGATAGATATTTATATTTCTGATATGCACAGCTGGAGTCCGGAGGATCCGTATTTGTATCATATTGAGCTTTGGCTTGGAACGGATCATGCTACAAGCTACGCGGCTATGAGAAAGATCAGTGTGGAAAAGGATACGAAGGGAATACTCCGCATGTTTTTAAATGGTAAGCCATATTTTCAGAAGGGGCTTCTGGATCAGGGATATTGGCCGGAGGGGCTTTATACACCGCCCTGTGATGAGGCGATGCTATATGATATCCGCCTCGCGAAGCGGCTTGGCTTTAATATGTTGAGAAAGCATGTTAAGCTGGAACCCCAGAGATGGTATTATCACTGTGACCGGGAAGGCATACTGGTATGGCAGGATATGGTGTGCGGCGGAAGAGCTTACAAATCCTGGTACGTGACTTATCTGGCAACGATAATGGAGCTGTTTCATATCAGGCTTCCGGACTGTACGCTCGGGCTTCTCGGAAGAAGAGATGCGCGGGGGCGGAGGCAGTTTATGAGGGAGACGGAGGAGACGATCAGGCATTTATATAATCATCCTTCCATAGTGACCTGGGTGATTTTTAATGAGGGCTGGGGTCAGTTCCATGCGAAGACGGTTACAGAGACCGCGCGGAAAATAGACGGAACCAGACTTCTTGATCAGGCGAGCGGATGGTTCGACCAGGGCGGCGGTGATATCAGGAGTATACATAATTATTTTTTCCCGCTTAATATCCGGCCCGAAATTAACAGAACAACGGCGCTTACGGAGTTTGGAGGATATTGCCTGGGCGTGGACGGACACCGTATGTTTTCTAAGGAGTACGGGTATCGTACCTACAAGAGCAAGGAAGGCCTGACAAGAGGATACGGCGAGCTGATAGAGAGCATGGTTCTTCCTAATATTTCAAGGGGTCTTTCGGGAGTTGTGTATACACAGCTTTCGGATATTGAGGAAGAAGTAAATGGAATTATTACCTATGACCGTGAAATCGTCAAAATAGATGAAAATCTGATGAAGAAATGGAACAAAGCAATGAGGCTTGATGGTTGACGGGGGGATTTCATACATGAAGACAGAAAAAAATCAATTTTTAAAACGTTGTATTATGATGGTGACCGGCATTTTATTTATCGGTATCTGTGTGGGTGCTTACCGGCTGAGTGCGTTTGGCGTAGATGCATTTACCTGCATGAATCTGGGGCTCAGCGGCTTTCTGCATATGTCCTTCGGGAACTGGCAGCTGATCATGAATGCGGTGATTTTGGCTGTTGTGTTTTTTACCGTGCGCAGCTGCATCGGCGCAGGGACTATTGTTAACATGGTCGTTGTGGGATATCTGGCTGATTTTATCTGCTGGCTGTTCCAGGATGTGCTTAGGGTGGAAATGTCCCTGCCTCTGCGGATCCTTGCACTTTTTATCGGCAGCATATTCGCAGGGCTTGGAGTTGCCTTTTATATGGTGGCGGACATGGGGATCGCACCTTATGACAGTGTTGCAGTCATTATAGAGAAGGTGACAGGCGGAAGGGTACAGTTTCAGTACGCCCGGGTGTTAAGCGATGTTACGGCAGTTATAATAGGTGTGGCGTTCTGCCTTCTGTCCGGCGGAAACCTGTGGCTGATCGTCGGGATCGGAACGGTCTGCAATGCGCTGTTTAACGGGCCGCTCATTCAATTTTTCAAGGTGCATGCCGCGCTTCCGATTATGGAGGGCGGTAAAAAGCGGTAAGGAGATATTTATGATTTGCTACAGAGAGCTATGTGAAAATGAGATCTGCCCGGAATTATTCCGGGAATTCATCCGCCGTCAGGAGGTGAAAAAATGCTGGCGCAAGGAGGACGGAAAATGGGTGATTAAGGATGCTCCCTTTATTGACGACTGGTCAGAGAAGGACTATGAGTTTTTGGTTGCCTGTCTGAAAAATACATCGGCAACCGGAGGCTTTGTATATGCGGCCTTCTGCGATAATGCTTTAAAGGGATTTGCCTCTGTGGAGGCCGATTTTCTGGAGGGTGAAGGGAAATGCCTTGACCTGACAAGCCTTCATGTGTCCGCAGATATGCGGGGAGGAGGAATCGGCAGGGAGCTGTTTCTCGCTGCCTGCCGGTGGGCAAAGGAAAAGGGAGCGGAGAAGCTGTATATATCAGGGCATTCTGCCGTCGAGACACAGGCATTTTATAAGGCGATGGGATGTGTGGAGGCAAAGGTATATGACCGGAAGCATGCAGAGGCGGAGCCTTACGACTGCCAGCTGGAGCGCAGCTTATAACCGGTTTTATATATTACTTTCCTTTTAATTATAGTGGCCGACACGGGAGCCGCCCGAGTTACGGGCTTCTCAAGTTTCCGTAACTCATTCACTGAACTTAGTATACGAAATGACTGTAAAAAAGTCAGGTTATTCAAACCTCAGATACATCACACTATACGGCGCGATCTCCAGTCTTCCGTCAAGAGACAATTCCTCACCGGTCAAAAGCTCCTTCGCATTCCCATTCAGATCCCCATGCTGTGCCGTATAAGCATAATCCGCAGCATTTATCGCTACGATCACGCGCTCCGTTTCCGAGCGTCTCTCAAATACAAGCTGATGATTCTGAATCACGACATTTTTATAAGCCCCGTTGCACAGAGCGTCGCTCTGCTGCCTTGTACGGATCAGAAGCTTGATATAATCCGTAAGCTCATTCGGCGCAGGCGCCTCGAAGCACGGCCTTAAGGCATAATCATTGTCCGGAGCCTTTACGCCCTCCTGCCCCCATTCGCTTCCGTAATACAGGCACGGAATTCCCGGCATACCCAGAAGCAGCCCGTAGGCGAGCGGGATATGCTTTTTATTTGTCAAAATACTTGCAAGCCTTGTTACGTCATGGTTATCCACGAAGGTCATGAGATGCTTCCCGCGGTAAATGCACCATTGGTCCGCACCGAACTGGCGGTGGAGAGAATGAGCGATCTCAAACAGATTCATACAGTTAAAGCTTGAAAAAATGCCCTTGTAGCACTCGTAATTCGTGCAGCTATGTAACATGCCGTCATTTACGATCAGATTGTAATCACCGAACAGCACCTCACCGATCAGTACGAAATCCGGCTTCAGCTCCTGCACATAGGAGCGCAGCCTTCTCATGAAATTGTGATCAAGGCAGTAGGCAACGTCAAGCCGCAGCCCGTCGATATCGAATTGCTCCACCCAGAATTTTACGCAGTCAAGCAGGTAATCCACTACGGCCGCATTCTGAAGATTTAATTTAACCAGCTCAAAATGCCCCTCCCAGCCTTCGTACCAGAAGCCGTCGTTAAAGCAGCTGTTTCCGTCGAAATTAATGTGAAACCAATCCTTATAGGGAGAATCCCACCGTTTTTCCTGCACGTCCTTAAAGGCCCAGAAGCCCCGGCCTACATGGTTAAATACGCCGTCCAGGACAATTTTCACATCATGCTCGTGCAGATCCTTACAAACCTCCGCAAAATCCTCATTTGTGCCGAGCCGGCAGTCGACCTTACGGAAATCCCTTGTATCATAGCCATGGTTGTCAGATTCAAAGATCGGATTCAGGAGAATGGAATCGACGCCTAATTCCTTTAAATACTCTGACCAGTCAAGAAGCTTTCTGATCCGGGGAACGCATACGCCGTCATTATGAACCGGCGCCCCGCAGAAGCCGATAGGATATATTTGATAAAATACACTGTTATAAGCCCACATAAGATTACACCTTCCTTATTACTATATTGCTTTATCAGTATAACACATTTCTTTTTTTAAATAAACCAGAAACCAGACGAGCAGGAACACTCCTTTAAAAATACTGGAAATGGTAATGCTCCACCATACGCCGTTTAGTCCCAGAGCCGTGCGCGTAAGCACAAGGGCCATTGGAATACGTATGGCCGTAAATACAATGCCGATCACCGACGGAGGCACCGTCCGCCCGAATCCGGAAAATGCTCCGGAGGTGGTGATCTCTATACACATAAAGAGCTGTGATACGCCCAGGATGAACAGATAGTCAACTCCCAGAGGGAGTATTGCTTCCTCTGTAATAAATATACGGAATATAGGAGCAGGGCACACCATCAGAAGGAAGGTGCACACAAGGCCCCACAGGAGAACGACGAGCATAGCCGCAGAATATCCTTTCCGGATCCGCTCTTTATTTCCCGCGCCGTAATTCTGAGCGATAAATGAGTTAACGGCAGCCGCAAAGCCGTCGGCGGTCATCCAGGAGATAGACTCGATCTGAGAGCCCACCTTCTGAACGGCCACGGCCGCGTCTCCGTAGCTTGCGATCAGTCTTGCGATTACCATGGAGATTCCCGTAAATACAAGGCTCTGTACGGAAGTAGGAAGCCCGATTTTTATAATGGAAGCCGCATGGCGGATATCCGGTATGCAGAAAATATGAAGTCCCTTAAAAATTACGGTATCCCGTGCCGCATAGTATAGAAACATCAGTGTAACAACGGCCTGGGCCGCAATGGTGGCTATGGCGGCGCCCATGACCATAAGCCTTGGAAACGGGCCGATACCGAAGATCAGTACCGGATCCAGCACAATATTTATGACCAGTCCCGTAGTTGTCGCAAGAAATGCGGCGCGGCTGTTTCCCATCGAGGTGAAGATTCCGGTGAAGGTCTGATTCAAAAAGGAAAAAATGACCAGTCCGCCGGTAATCTT
>CAQNVT010000125.1 GCA_948844705.1 uncultured Dorea sp. | reverse complement strand
TCAACGTACGTTCCACGTACGCCTCATAAATTTATGCGCATCTGACAACAGATCGTCTCACAAAATCAGGCACAAAGAGACTCCGAGAGTACATGATAATGCTCATCCAAAAAATCCCTCGCTGTTTTTCTGAATTTACCATCCAGAGCAAAGTATTCCTTCTTCGTGCTTACCGTCACTTCCGCCAGTTTTTCTATAATCTCACCGCTGTCCATGATAAACAGTCTCCATGGCTTAAACACCCGCTCCTCATACTCCACGTCTGACTCAAAATTATCAAAAGGCATGATACAAACAGCGGAACGAGTATCGGAATCATACTTTTTGCCTTCTGGATCATGTTCCCGCTCTCAAGGTCTGCCCCTCTGGCAATCTGTGCCTTCATGATCTTGTCGGTCTCTTCTAAAAGAATCGGAATGAACCGGAGCGCGATCGACATCATCATCGCCACCTCATGCACCGGAACACGGATCTTATTCAATGGATACAGAAGCTTCTCGATGCCGTCCGTCAGCTCGTTCGGTGTTGTGGTAAATGTCATAAGGGATGACCCGATGATCAGATAAATCAACCGGACCGCCATATATACAGCCGTGCGAAGCCCGCCCTCTGTAACGGTAAATATCCATTTATGAAATAATACGTCCCCGTCTCTTGTAAGGAACAGATTAAAGATCACCGTGATCATCAGAAGCATGAGCACGGGCTTTAATCCCTTTACGATATGCTTAAACGGTACTCTCGACACCCGGATGATCCCTGCAAGGAACAAAGTCGCCACGATATACCCCGGAATGCTCCTGAATAAAAATAAGGAAATCAGGTAAAGCAGAGTAGACACAAGCTTTACCCTCGGGTCAAGCCTGTGCAGCACGCTTTTTGCCGGATAATATTGTCCTATGGTAATGTCTCGAATCATTTCCTCGTCTCCAATGCATTTAATATCTCGTCCGCCGCCTCTTCTACCGTAGTCACATCCGTGCTCACCGCAAAGCCATGCTCCCTCAGATCATGCATGATATAAGTCACCTGCGGCGCCGCAAGCCCGACCTCTTCAAGCTCCTTACAATGCGCAAATACCTTCTTCGGCTCGTCATTATACATAACCTCGCCATGGTTCATGACGATAATCCGATCCGCAAAGCGTGCAATATCCTCCATACTGTGGGATACCAGAATGACCGTCATATCCGTCTGCCTGTGCAGGTAAGAAATCTGCTCTAAAATGTCATCCCTTCCCCTGGGATCAAGCCCTGCCGTCGGTTCGTCAAGCACCAGCACCTTCGGCTTCATGGCAAGAACTCCCGCGATCGCCGCGCGCCGCTTCTGCCCGCCGGAAAGCTCAAAGGGAGAAGCCTTGTAATACTTTTCTTTAAGTCCCACAAGCCTCAGAGCCTCAAGCGCCCTTTCCTTACATTCCTCAGGAGTAAGCCCCTGATTCTTCGGCCCGAAGCATACATCTGTCATCACATCCACCTCAAACAGCTGATGCTCCGGATACTGAAACACAAGCCCCACCTCGCTTCTGAGCGCCTTCATATTATAGCCGTCCTGATAAATGTTCTCCCCATTATAATAAATCGTCCCCGAGGTCGCCCGGATCAGTCCGTTAAGATGCTGGATCAGCGTGGATTTCCCCGAGCCGGTATGTCCGATGATCCCCACAAATTCCCCATGAGGAATCGTAAGGTTAATATCCTTCAGGGCATGCTTTTCATAAGCCGTGCCGGGACTGTAGACATAATTCAAATGCTCTAATCTAATTGACATAAATGCTTCACCAACTCTTCTTTTCTAAGTATTCCTCCCGGTATATCCACTCCCCGCTTCCGGAGCTCATCCGCCAGAAGCGTCACCTGCGGGACATCCAGCCGGTATCCCTTAAGCTCGTCCACCCGTGAAAATATTTTCTCCGGAGTCCCTTCCATCACGACATGTCCGTGATCCATGACATAAATCTTGTCCGCATCGATAACCTCTTCCATATAATGGGTAATGAGAATCACCGTAACCTTTTTCTTTTCCCTCAGCTTCTGCACGGTCTTTAATACTTCTTTTCTTCCCACCGGGTCAAGCATCGCCGTAGGCTCGTCAAGCACGATGCATTTCGGCTCCATCGCAACCACGCCCGCGATCGCCACGCGCTGCTTCTGCCCACCCGAGAGCTTATTCGGAGAATGATGCCTGTAGGAAATCATTCCGACCGCCCTGAGGCTATCCTCCACCCGCTGCCAGATCTCATCCGTCGGAACTCCCAGGTTCTCCGGGCCGAATCCCACATCCTCCTCCACGACCGTACCGATGATCTGGTTGTCCGGATTTTGAAATACCATGCCTGCCGACTGCCGTACATTCCACAGCTCTTCAGGTTCCTTCGTGTTACGTCCGTCCACCCACATGGTTCCTTCCGTCGGAACCAGAATTGCATTCATATGCTTTGCAAGAGTAGATTTTCCTGAGCCGTTATGCCCCAGGATCGCAATAAACTGCCCTTCCTCTATGTCCAGGTCCACCTCGTCGATCGCACGGGACATGCCGATGACGTTGCCCTCCTCATCCCGTTTTTCATATTCAAATATCAGTTTTTCTGTCTGAATCATATCCATGGGTCCTATATCCTCCGAAGCTTGTCTTAAACTGTATATTTTTCTATCTTACAGGTATGCTTTCTTTTTCCCGCCGGCGCTGCCTTATCATAATTTATCCCGACCAGAAGTATATCGCCGCCATAATTCTCAAGAGCCTTCGGATAATTCTTTTTCTTTATCTGTCCGACCGCACCTTCGGCACTCTTGTTCCATTTCAATTCTATAACAAGTGCCGGATAATCCGAACCACATTTGGGAAGATAAACAATGTCTGCATAGCCCGCCCCGGCCGGGAGCTCCTCCCACTGCAAATAATGATCCTTGTATGTGTAATATGCCAATTTAATTACACTGCGAAGGCTGTCCTCTCTATTGTAATGCAGCGGCACTGTTTCTTCAAAATGAATCTTTTCGATCTGAGCGGCAACCGCTTCCTCATCCATATGAATCGTATCATACATCAATTTGTCACTTTCTGCAACCCGGTTCATAGTTTCTACATGTGAAACCTCCCGGACAGACCTTGCAAATTCCATCCTAATCTCTTCATTGGGAATACGCACTGTTTTTTTACTCGCAGTCAACGCATTCATACCCCAGATAAGCGACGAAGGTTTCAGTATGCACCTCGACCACCTGTCGTTTATCGAGCGTAGTGGTTTCATTCTCGACAAACTCACGGCCCAGTGCGACATCGCCCCGGATAGGCTCTCGGTCGAAAACCTGTCGGTAAGCCTGCCCAACACTCACCTTGCCTTCGCGCCACTGACGATACACGGCGGCAGCAACGGGTCGCTGCAACAGGCCCTGCAACACAGCCCGACGCGCATAGCCATCGACGGGGCATCGGTCATATATCCACCCGACCTTGAGGCGTTCGTGCCAATACTGTCGAATATGACACGGAGATTCGAG
>CAQNVT010000124.1 GCA_948844705.1 uncultured Dorea sp. | reverse complement strand
TTCAGACGTGTGCTCTTCCGATCTCCACCAACTGTCATCCTGCCCGGCACGTATAACGTTTCACGAGACCCGCCCGAAGGAGCATTTCCGTCTCCCGGAAAAAGCAGAAAATACACAGAGCATACACGTGCGTACCCTGCGGGGAAATCATCCGGGAGACAGCCTGCTCTACCGACTGGACGCAGGGGATAAAAGCCTCATCTATGCGCTTGACTGCGAGATGGATGAAGCCATGCTGCATTCACTGCCGGAATTTTCCCGAAATGCCGGCCTGATCATATGGGATGCAAATTTTACGGAAGCTGATCTAAAATCTCACAGAGGCTGGGGACATTCCTCCTGGAAGGAGGGAATCAGCCTTTGCCGCACGGCAAATATAGGAAAAATACTGATGACCCATTACTCATCAGAATATACAGATAAATTTTTAGAAAACGAAGAAAAAAAGGCAGAGCAGCCCGATATCGCCTGCTGCTTTGCAAAGGAAGGAATGAAGCTACAGATATGAAACAAGAGGAGATGAAAAAAATTCTGGAAATCGGCGTATCACTGTCTTATGAACGTGATTATAACCGGCTTTTAGAGCGGATTCTTAAATGTGCAATGGACTTTACCTGCTGCGACGCAGGAACACTGTATCTATGCGATGAGGATACTCTGCGGTTTAAGATCATGCGCAACAACACCTTAAACACCTATTCCGGCGGGGACGGAACGGAGCCTGACCTTCCTCCGGTTCCGCTTCGCAGGGAAAATGTATGTGCCTTTTCACTGCTGGAAAACCGAACCGTTAATATCGCAGACGTAAAATGCTGTAAAGAATATGATTTTTCCGGCCCACTGCGGTATGATGCCATGACCGGCTACAACACAAGATCCATGCTCGTAGTTCCCATGCAGAACCGGGAAGGAGAAAAAATCGGCGTACTGCAGCTGATCAATGCCCAGGATAAAGACGGAAATGTATGCGAATTTGACCGGGATATCGTATTGGGCGTAGAATCCATGGCGTCACAGGCCGCCATTACGATCCAGAATGTACGTTATATCCGGGATATCAAAGAGTTGTTCCAGTCCTTTGTACGCGTCATGTCCTCCGCAATTGACGAAAGAACCCCGTATAATGCCAGCCACGCCCGCCATATGGCGGAATGTGCAGACAGATTTATCGATTATCTGGGAAAAACAGAAGGTCAGAAGCATTTCTCGCCCTCAGAAAAAGACGAGCTTCTGATGAGTATCCTCCTCCACGATATCGGGAAGCTGGTAACGCCTCTGGAAGTAATGAACAAATCCCGACGGCTCCTGCCCGACCAGTATACGGCTTTTATCCACCGCATGGAAATCATCCGGATGCAGGCAGAGATAGACTATCTCTCCGGACGAATCACTGAAAGCGAAAAAAAAGCCGTCACCGACGGCACCTACTCTGCTGCCGGTCTGGTCGACGAGACAAACACAGCCGGCTTCGTATCAGATGAGCTGCTCGAAAAACTGAAGGAGCTGCGGGAAAAAACATACATAAAGGAGGATGGTTCCTCTCATCCCTGGCTTGAAGACGCGGAATACAGCATGCTGTCCATCAGAAAAGGAACACTCTCCGAAGAGGAACGAAGAATCATGGAAGAGCATGTATCCGTCACGGACCGCCTCCTGTCACAGATTCGTTTTTCCTCCGATCTGTCCCATGTACGGGAATGGGCCGGCGCCCATCATGAATACCTGAACGGAACCGGATATCCCGCCCATAAGACCGCGGCAGATATTCCGTATGAGGTACGCATCATCACGATTCTGGATATCTTTGATTCCCTGGTTGCCGACGACCGTCCATACAAGCGCGCCGTACCGGTGGACCGTGCTCTTTCGATCCTCCGCAGCATGGCCGGGGAAGAAGGAAAACTTGATCCGGCGCTTACGGAACTCTTTACCAAAAGCCGCTGCTGGGAAAGATTAGCTTAAGGCTGATCTTTCTCCCTCAGCATATCCTCCGCCATTTCTTTCGTTACCTTAAAATAGGGCAGATAAATGCATCTGTCCTTATCAAATTCAATCTTTTCCATTCCCTCCCCGGACACGGCCGCCACGGCAATCTTTGCCATCGCCTCGGCCTGTCCTTCCTTATCATTATATACCGTTCCGGCAAGCTTTCCTTCTATTACCGCCTCCAGGCCTTCCCTTGTCCCGTCGATTCCAAGGAACAAAGGCAGCGCCGATTCCGTATAATTCAGCTTTTCGTACGCATCTATGGCGCCGAGAGCCATATCGTCATTATTGGCAAGAACAAGCTCTATCTTACTCTGATGCTGGCTTATCATCTGCAGCATCCGGTTCTCCGCCTGCGCCCGGTTCCAGTTCGCGATTCCATAGCTCAGCTTCTCGATTTCAATTTCGTTGCTTTTCAGCGTATTCACAACATTTTCCGTGCGGATGATCGCATCCTGGTGCCCTGCCTCTCCCTCCAGAACCACATACTGGATCTTTCCGTCCCTGTTGCGGTCTGTCTGAGGCCTGGAACGTATCAGTTCAACCGCCAGTTCGCCCTGCATAATACCGGACTGCTCCGCTGCAGCACCCACATAATAAAGCCTGTCCCACTGCAGCATATCCTCCGCAACAGGCTCTCTGTTAAAGAAAATAATAGGCACGTCATTGTCCCTTGCAAGGTCAATGATTTCCGACGGGTCCGATCTGTCTACCAGATTCACACAAAGAACATTACATCCGGCATCAATAAGTTCCTTCACCTGGTCATTCTGCGTCCTCTGGGAACCGGCAGCGTCCCGGATCAGCATCGTTGTCTCATAGCCCTCCTTCTCATAATCATGAAGGTATTCCTTCAGACTGTCGATCAGCTGATTAAGAAATGTATCGCTCTGATTATAATATGCTACTCCCGCACAGATCTTATCTGTCCCTTCCGCCTGCTTTTCTCCGCAGGCACATAAAAGCTGCAGACACATGCAAAAAACGACTCCTGCCGCCGTTATTCTCTTCACACTCATACTCATCCCCCTCATATCCTCTGATACTCCTACTGGCTCATCGTGAAAAGAATTTCCTGATTTTCTTTTGAAAACAAGGTATCCCTTCGCATAACCGTATAGGAAACTGTCTGACCCTGCGGTTTTCTAAAGAAATGCCCGAGACTTTCCGCCGCCTCTTTCACGCTCTGATATCCCACATTAAACTCATCTGGAACTACAAGACATCTGGTCGAGCCTGTATCAAGATAATATACGGCCTCTGTTGAATTCCCGATACCGTACACCAACGCTCCGTGGAGATTATTCGAAGCCTCCTCCTGCCCGGCCATCGTAAGACTCTTATCATCCAGGGCAATCACAAAATCTACTTCCTCCTGCATTTCCAGAAAATGCTCTTCATTTTCTGAAGATACACCGGATACGGTCCATAGAGTACGGATCCCCTTATCCTTAAGAGCCTCCAAAAATCCCTGTCTCCGCTCGGCCGCCGCTCCCTCCTCCTCGGAAATGATTCCCATCGTCTTTCCTTCAAGCCTTCCGTTATAATCCTTTAAAAGCTCCGCCGCCAGAGCCTTTCCCATGGCCGGATTATCCGGTTTTACGTAAGGAAGCTTTTCTGATTGTTCATCCTCCGCTGCCAGAGATTCCACAAGCACGGCAGGAACCCTGCTCTTTACCTTTTTCAGCATCGCCTGTATGTCGGCTCCCATAACCGGCTGCACGATCACTGCATCCGCACCGTTATCAACCTCATGCTCGACAGCCTCCCTTTCCTCATCCGCCGACAGCGTTCCGCCCGTACTTACAACAAATACCTCAACCTGATAATCCTGCGCGGCCATCCTGAGCCCGTACTTAAAGGCATCCCACTGATTATCGTCCGAATTCTGAATAATGACGGATACCTTGCCGCGTTCCTCTCCGATTTTCTCCTGAAACATGGCAAATGCTACGATTATCACCATCCCGGCCAGAATAATCTCCGTCAGAATAAACATTTTTTTACTGTTTTTCATACTTCTCTTTCCTTAGTCTTCTCCCAAACCGCCGTTTTCTGCACCAAAGGAGTGTCCTGCCTCCAGAGTCTTTGCATTTTCCTCCGTATATGGTACCGCCGGGATACAGACAGAAACCGTTGTCCCTTCATCCGGCTCGCTCTCCACAGCAAGACCATATTCCTTTCCAAACAATATCTTGATGCGGTTATTGATATTCACAAGCCCGACTCCCGAACCGTGCTTTCTCACCCGGTTACTGCCGGTCAGCAGAAAACGCACTTCCTCCTCCGTCATCCCGATCCCGTTATCCGCAACTGAAAGAATGATCCTTCCCTCTTCCTTTTTTCCGCTTACCCTGATCTCCCCGCAGTCATCCATTCCGTTAACACCGTAATTAATGGCATTTTCCAGGATCGGCTGCAGGATCAGCTTTACCGTACAGCAGGACTCCACCTCCGGATCCACCTCCATACGGAAGGTAAAACAGTTTTTATAGCGAATCTTCTGTATATTCATGTAGCTCTGTGCATGCAGAAGCTCATCTCTTACACTGATCACGGTGCGCCCCTTAGACAGGCTGATCCTGAAAAGCTTTGCCAGCTGGGAGATCATAAAGACGGCCTCGTCATTCTTCTCCCCCTCGATCATCCATGTCAGAGAATCCAACGCATTATATAAAAAATGCGGGTTTATCTGGCTTTGCAATGCGTCAAGCTCACTTTTTCTCCTCTCCGTCTGCTCCAGTACGATCTTGCGCATCAGCGTATCGATCTGCTCATAGGACCGCTGTATGGAATCACCCAGATGCCGTATCTCCATAGAGCCTCCTATATAGATCTCCGGCTGCTCGCCCGCCTCATATTCAAGAACCGAATCGTTCAGCTTAAGGATAGGCCGTGAGATCCTTGCAGAAACCACCCTGCTCACCGCCGCCATCATCATTGCCATCAAGAGTATAAGCATCACGATAAAATACCGGATATTGAACATTCCCCGGGTAAATACCGAATATGGAATCACGCCGACCAGCTTCCACCCCGTATAGCTGATTGTGTTTACGATCACCTTGCGGTGCTCTCCCTCAAAAATCTCATCATAAACCCCGTCCTTGTACGATGCGGCCTTCTCGCTGTTCTCACTGAATATCCCGTTGCTGATCTGCATCTGCTGCGTATGGTAGATGATCTCCCCGTTGCCGTCGCACAGATAATAATACTGACCGTTATTCTGGGCATTGATCTGCGTCATCATCCGGGAAATACTGGAGTAATCCATGTCTACCAGTAGGACGCCCTGCTGAGGGACTCCCTGATCCGTCAGCTCAACGACACGGCTTAACGAAATCACCCAATAATATCGGAATGTATCGTCGTCAAACAGGTTCTGGATGTGCGGCGTAGAAAAATGCATATTCTCCATCTCCGCCATCGCCTGCTTATACCAGTCCTGCTTTGTGACATTCGGATCCTCCTTCTGGGAGGCGACAGGCTCCGCTCCCATCAGACTTCCGTAATTATTATATATGGCAATGCTCCGCAGATTATCCTTATTTGCTTCGTACAAAAGGCTCATTCCCCGCTGGATATGATTATCCTGGCCAGAAAGATCACTCTCCTTTATCACATTATAATAAGCCGCATCCGAAATCTGACGCATGCTTACCAGATAATCCTCCATGTTCTCCCCGGTCTGTTCCATAAGCTTCTGCGTACTCTGTATAATTTCCTCCCTGGATGTATCTGAAAACCGAAAATACATCACCACTCCAAGAATCAGCATACTGGAAACCGATATCGCCGAAAAGACAAGCATGATCATCGGCTGTATTCCCCTCGGTTTTATCTTCTTCCAGTACTCCAGACATTTCTGTATCAAATATTTATGCTTCACCTTTACGTTTCACCCTCTGAATGTTCCGTTCTGTACCTGTTAGGAGATACACCAAACCGTCTTTTAAATACATAGCTGAAATAATTCGGATCCGTGTATCCTACCTTCTGTGCTATAACATAGCTCTTTTCATTCGTCTCGATCAAAAGGCGGGAGGCCTGATCCATTCGGTAATCCGTCAGATACCCGATAAAGGAGCTTCCGGTCTTTTTCTTGAAAACAGTGGAAAAATAAGAATTAGATACACCCAGGACCTGGCAGACCCCGTCCAGCGAAAGCCCTTCATCCGCATAATTATTATGAACATATTCCTGCGCCCTTGACACAAAGGATTTCGTAGACCGGCTTCTTGCATTATTCAGCTCTTCACGGAAAGAAAGGCTGAGATCGGTCAGCCATTTTTCCAGCATGCCAGAATCCATATCGAGAATATTTCCGTACAGCTTCCTCATATCTCCGGAAAAAACTTCCGCGGGAATCTCATTATTTACCGAAAAACGATATAGTCCGCTCACCAGCTCCATAATATCTATGTGATACTGCTGCAGGGAACGTTCATGAAGCGATGCATGATGCAGATATGTATCCACTGCCTTTACGATATCCTCTTCCGACCCCAGGCGGATCATCTTAAACAGCCCGGATAACTGCGCATCATTTGTAACGCCCGGGGTTCCTGCCTCCTGTGGAACGATCTCCTTCATATTGATCGCTCTTGACGAACCGTAGATCACCCGGTAGGACACAGCCTCCCTGGCGCTTGCATATGACTTGAAAAGATCTGGAATCGCACCGCAGACCTGCCCGATCCCCACAGTAACAACCGCCCCGATCATATGTCTGGCATATTTGCAGAACCTGTCGCATTCGTCTGTCAGTTCCGATATCTCCGGCCCGCTCCCAAGCTGCGCGATCATAACCGTATTTCCCAGATAGGGAAAGGCTTTTGCCCGCCATTTTTCCCCCAGGCGCTCCTCCGCCTGCTTCTGGATCGACGTAGACAAAAGCAAAGGATCCATAGCCTTCGGCGCCTGATTGACCGACGTATGAATAACAAGACAGCAAAAAAACGGTCCCGGAAAGGACAGCCGGCATTCGGAAAGATATCTTTCGATCTCCTCCTCACAGACTCTTCCTTCCATCAGCATGGAATAAAAATTCGCCTGTCTGAGCGGCAGCGACTCCAGATAATATTTCTGAAGGATCTCCACATTCTGCTTTTCGCTGATCTCCTGGTCAAGCTTACTCTTAAGCGCCTTAAAAACCTCTGTAAGCTCCATGGAATTTACCGGCTTCAGAATATACTCCTCCACCTCCAGGTGCACTGCCTCCCTCGCGTACTCAAACTCGTCAAAGCCTGTAAAGATCAGGATTTTCGTCATCGGGAATTCCGACTTAATGCGTTGGGCAAGTTCCATCCCATCCATGTAAGGCATCTTGATATCCGTCACCACAACATCCGGCTGATACTCCTCCATAAGCTCAAGAGCCTTCACTCCGTTGCCGGCGTATCCGATCACCGAAAAGCCTAATTCCTCCCAATTCAGCTTTTTCATGATAACCTGTATCACATCTTCTTCATCGTCTACCAAAAGTACTGTATATTTATCCATATTTTCTTCTCCATATTGCCATTATATCAAATCCCCGTTCAAAAGAAAAGCCGGGCATCGCCAAAAGAGCCAGAATGATCTCTGACTCTTTCGGAAAAATTCTTTATTTTTTTTGAACATATTTCAAACAGTCCAGACAGTTCCGCACAGAAAACCCCGGAAATTCCCACGCAATGATTCGGGCAAACCAGACTAAAGCGCAGCCCTTTCACAATCAGCTTCTCATCATCTACCACCAAAACCTTTTTTCCCATTACTCCTGAATCTCCCAACTCATA
>CAQNVT010000123.1 GCA_948844705.1 uncultured Dorea sp. | reverse complement strand
TTCTGTGCTCTATCTATTTCACCAATTTTTGTTGGACAACACTTACATGCAAAAATATCACCAGAGGGTTCAACACTTATTTTGCACCCAACTGCCGGATGAGCTGGTCCAGTTTTTTAAATTGCTCCTCCTCCTGCCGTTCCCTGGCATCCAGGAGAAAGGACATCTCCTTGCTGAACATGGAAAGCAGGACCTGGTTGTTATTTTCCAGCATCCGTTTCATGTGAAGCTGTTCTCTTGTTCTTTTGATATCCGGGATCAGTCCCTTCAATTCTTCAAACGGTATCCCCTGTTCATACAGCTCCTTAAGGCAGCCATATAATCTGGCATCGTCCTTCGTCTCCTTTTTCAGCTGTTCAAGTACATCGGTTGCATTACTCATAATAAACCCCCCTTATTAGTGAATGCTTGTCTTATATCGGATAGAATAGCATATGGAATTTGAAAAGAAAGTCAAAAGAGGTCGGATGAAATAAAAAAATTGGATGGCCGGGAAAGAGAGATCTCCCGCAGAAGAGTCCATACTGAAAAGTATGGAATTCTGCGGGAGATTTCTTTTTTGGGGAATCAGGTCTAAAAACTATCATTTTCCGACAGTCCCCAACCCTTTTAAATATTCTTAGTCCTTATTTAGCCCTGGGAAATAGCTCCTGTTGGGCACTGAGCAGCACATGCGCCACAATCAACACAAGCGTCTGCATCAATCTCATAGTGGTCTGCACCCTGAGAAATAGCGCCTACTGGACATTCACTTTCGCAAGCTCCACAGCTTAAGCATTCGTCACTAATTACGTGTGCCATTGGTATGTACCTCCTTTTTTTTTCTATATCTTATGATAATACAAAAGGGGAAAATATACAAGAAGAAATCTTGGACTAAATCAAGTACAGAAAAAATTAAGAATTTTTTCACCAAATAAACAGGAAATTGGTGTATAGTGGTGGATGGCAGTAAATGATGCAGAAAATCAAATCAAAAATCGGGAGGCGTGATTATGAAAAGAAGCATAAGCTTGCTTGCAGTTATATTATGTATTATGGCCGGTATCTGTGCATGTACTCCGAAGGAGGAAGAAGAGGAACACAAGACAAATGCGCAGAAAAAGCTGGAGGAGACGAAGGAAACAGAAGAAAAGACGGAGGAAAAAGAGTATCAGAGGAAGCTTGATGCCATAGAGCCGTCCGCTTACGGAGAGGTGTCGGGGCTTAAGCTTGAGGCCGGTTCCTATCTGTCGATTATAGGAAAAGGCAGCGGCGGAGAATTCTGGGAGCAGGTTAAGAAGGGGGCCGAGCAGGCCGTGGCCGATATTAATGAGGAGCTGGGTTATAAGGGAAAGGATGCCGTGAAGGTAACCTACAGCGGTCCGGCGGAGGCAGGCGACGTGGATGAGCAGGTAAATATCCTGGATGAGGAGCTTGCGAGATATCCGGTAGGCCTTAGTATTTCGATCGCGGACGCAAAGGCGTGCGGTGTGCAGTTTGATCTGGCGGCGGAAAACGGAATTCCGATCGTTGCATTTGATTCGGGAAGCGATTATCAGGGCCTGATGGCGACAGTTTCTACAGATAATAAAGGAACTGCGGGGATGGCGGCCGACAGGATGGCGGAGCTTATCGGAGATAAGGGGGAGGTGCTTGTATTCGTGCAGGACTCAGGCTCTATGTCTGCAAGAGAACGGGAAGAAGGGTTCACAGAGAGGCTCGGCGAGGCCCATCCGGAGATGCAGGCATCCGGGGTATACTATATGGATCAGCTGGAGGAGAAGAAAAAGGATCTGACAGAGGAAAAGAAGCTGGATAATCCGGAGGAGATTACAGAGGAGGAGGTTCTTGACGAGCTTTTTAAGAAGCATCCGGATGTAAAGGGAATTTTGGCCACAGACGGAAATGCTGTGCAGACAGTGCTGGAGACGCTTGAGCGTCTGGAAAAAAAGGATGTGAAGGTAATCGGATACGACGGAAATCAGGAGGAGATTGAGGCTCTCGAGGACGGGAGGCTTGACGGACTTATCATACAGAATCCTTTTGGCATGGGGTATGCATCGGTGGTTGCTTCTGCAAGAGCCGCTTTGTCTATGGGAAATGAAGCATATGTAAACACCGATGCCATGTGGGTCACAAAGGAGAACCTTGACAGCGACGAGGTGAAGGGATGGTTATACTCTCGGTAATGTGAATATGAATTCGGTTCCCACGCCTTCGGTGCTCACGACGTTGATATTTTCGCCGTGTGCCTGGACAGCCTCTTTTACAATGGCAAGTCCGAGACCGGTGCCCTTCTTGTCCTTTCCGCGGGAAAGGTCGCTTTTGTAGAATCGTTCCCAGATCTTATTCAGGGCATTCCGGGGGATGCCGATCCCGTTATCCTTGACGGAGATATGGACCTTCTCTCCCCGCTCGGTCGTCTCAACGGTAATAATAGAATCAGCATCGCTGAATTTGATCGCATTGTCCAGCAGGTTATATAAAACCTGCTGGATTTTTCTCTGGTCGGCCATAACCGGCAGGTGCTTTGTGGCAAAGAGAAGTTCGATGGAAATCTTCTTTTGTTTGCAGATACCTTCAAAGGATTCGGCTACCTTTTTGATCATTTCATGAATATCAAAAGGCTCCTTGTTGAGGAGCAGATTTTGCGTGTCAAATTCATTGAGGGTAAGGAGGTCCTCGGTCAGATCCGTAAGCCTTTCCGTCTCAAAGAGAATGATTTTCAGATATTTTTCCTGAAGCTCAGGAGGAATCGTGCCGTCCGCAATAGCCTCTACGTACCCTTTGATCGAGGTAAGAGGGGAGCGGAAATCGTGGGATACGTTTGCCACAAATTTTTTCTGATAATTTTCCATATCCTGAAGCTGGGAGGACATATAGTTCAGAGAGGCGGATAGATATCCCATCTCATCCTCCGTGTTTACCGGAATTTCATAGTCCAGGTTGCCGGAGGCATACTGCTTGGCCGCCTCGGTGATCCGGCTCAGCGGGCGGTATACGAAAAACTGAAATGCGAGCAATATAACAAAGGACAGCACATACACGAGAAGAAGTGTAATGTATGCGGCCCGCATGAGAATATTCAGGATTTCGTCAAGGTCCGACGTGTGCTTATGTATAAGAAGATAGCCCTGGGGCAGATAATCCTGCACAACAGGAGCGATTACGGTGATCACGTCATCCTCAAAATAGCCGTGGTAATCTCCGATCAGATATTTGGAATTCCCGACTTCGGCCGGATTAAAATCCTCCACCGCCGAAGGAGCCGGAAAATAATCCTCGGACTGTGCGGAGGTGATCATCGTTCCCTCACGGTCCACAAACCAGACAGAGGCATTTAAATGTGTCTCAATACCGGTAAGCTGCGTACGCACATTATTCAGCGTAATCAGTTCCGAGAAAAAGCCGGGAAGATAGTCGGAGGCTACCAGGTTGGCTTCCCTGTACATGTTCATGGAAACCGCCCTGATCAGAGGCGCCGACGCCAGTCCGGAGGTCAGTGTCGCGACACTGAATATACTTAAGAAACCGAAAATAATGTATATGATTATAAATTTAAGATAGAGTGTACTCTTCATGACCGGCTCCTTTTATTTTGTGTAACTGTTCAGTACCTTCACAGTTACTATTTTGTTTCAAATTTGTATCCGATTCCCCATACGGTGGCAAGGCCCCAGCCAGCGTGGTCCTTTATCTTCTCCCGTATCCGCTTGATATGGACGTCCACTGTCCGGGTGTCGCCGATATACTCGTAGCCCCAGATCTGATCTAAAAGCTGTTCTCTTGTGAATACCTGATTCGGGGAGGAGGCAAGGAAATATAAAAGCTCCAGCTCCTTGGGCGGCATTTCTACGTTTTGTCCGTCTACGATGACGGAATAATTTGTAAGATTAATCACGATGCCCTGGTATTCCACCCGCTTGCCTTTATCCGCGGCCGGGCTTTCCGTTTTCGGGGCGTGCTGGTAGCGTCTTAAGACGGCCTTGACGCGCGCGACAAGCTCTTTGGAATCAAAAGGCTTCAGAATATAGTCGTCTGCGCCCAGCTCCAGCCCCAGTACCTTGTCAAATACCTCGCCCTTTGCAGAGAGCATGATGATTGGGACCGCGGAGCGTGTTCTGATCTCCCGGCACACCTGATATCCGTCGATACCGGGAAGCATGAGGTCTAAAAGGATAAGATTCGGCTGGTAGGTATCAAATGCAACAAGCGCTTCCTCGCCGTCGTGGACCATCATCGTGTCAAAGCATTCCTTTGTCAGATACAGGGAAATAAGCTCTGCGATATTTTCATCGTCGTCTACAATTAATATTTTCTGTTTGTTTACCATTGTTGTCCTCCATGTCAGCAAAAATTTATTTTAATTCTGCGATCGTCACTCCGGCGTCGCCCTCTCCGAAGGCGCCTAAGCGGAATGATTTTACGTGCTTTTGACGTCTTAGATAATTGTGTACGCCGGTTCTGAGCGCACCGGTTCCTTTCCCGTGAACGATGCGGACAGAGGTCAGATGCGCGAGACTTGCGTCATCCAGATATTTGTCAAGCTCTGCGATTGCCTCATCCACCGTTTTTCCCAGAAGATTGATCTCGGGGCTTACGGACAGGGATTTTCCCATCTTCATCCTGCCTTTTGAGGTCTGTCTTGCCGTTTTTTTAAGATATGACGGCTTTTCCTCTATGATCTCAAGATCCGAGATATGCACCTGGGAACGCAGAATTCCCATCTGTACGGTTACATTTCCTTTTGCATCCGGTACGGAGGAGACGGTTCCGGTCAGGTTCATGCTCAGTACCCTTACACTCTCTCCAGGCTTAAAATCTTCCGGCTTGTGTACCTTTTTCGGGGTCTGGGGCTCTGTCCTCATGCCGGAGCGCGCAGCCTCCATTTTTTTGCGCAGCTTTTCACGTTCCTTCTCCATCTCGGCGGCGGAAATAGCTTCTTTTCCGAATTTGTGGAAATTCCTCATAGTCTCGTCGGCAGTTTCCTTGGCCTCCGCCAGTATGGCGTGAGCCTTTTCATTGGCCTCTCTGAGGATCCGTTCCCGCTGCTCTTCAAGCTTCCTGCGCTTGTTTTCTGTCTCCTGTTTGAGACGTTCAAGCTCGCGTCTGTAGGATGCGATCTCTGCCTGCTCTTTTTCTATCGTTTTTCTGCTGCTTTCGAGATCCGTCAGTAAATCTTCAAAAGATTCCTCCTGTTCACTCAGGCGTGAACGGGCGTCAGTAATAATATAATCCGGAAGGCCAAGCTTTCCCGCAATGGCAAAGGCATTGCTTTTTCCCGGGATACCGATCAGAAGATGGTAGGTCGGACGCAGGGTTTCCACGTCAAATTCGCAGCATGCATTTTCCACGCCGGGGGTAGTAAGGGCATAAACCTTCAGCTCACTGTAGTGAGTAGTAGCCATTGTGCGGATCCTGCGCTCATGCAGATAGTGCAGGATCGAGGCGGCAAGGGCTGCGCCCTCCGTAGGGTCTGTGCCTGCGCCGAGCTCGTCAAAGAGAACGAGGGAATTCTCATCCACTTTTTTCAGGAAGGAGACAATGTTGGTCATATGCGAGGAAAATGTACTTAAGCTCTGCTCGATACTCTGCTCGTCTCCGATATCTGCGTAAATGTCCGTGAATACGGCAAGCTCTGAGCGGTCCAGAGCCGGAATATGAAGCCCGGCCTGCCCCATCAGGCTGAACAACCCCACCGTTTTTAAGGAAACGGTTTTTCCGCCCGTGTTTGGGCCGGTAACGATCAGAAGGTCGAAGGTGTCGCCTAAGGTTACGGTAATGGGGACAACACTTTTTTTATTTAAAAGCGGATGCCGTCCCTCGCGGATATGGATTCTTCCTTCCGTATTGAAGACCGGACGGCTTGCATTCATGTCAAGCGCCAGGGCGCCTCTTGCAAAAATGAAATCAAGCGCCGTGAGTACCGTGTAATTTGTCCGAATCTCTTCAATATATTCAGAAGCGTCCGCGCTTAAGCGTGCAAGGATGATCTGAATCTCCTCCTGCTCCTTTCCGTAAAGCTCCTTTAGATCATTATTTAATTTTACAACCGCCATCGGTTCAATAAAAAGTGTGGAGCCGGTGGAGGACTGGTCATGGATCATGCCGGAGACCTGTCCGCGGTATTCTGCCTTGACCGGAATGCAGTAACGGTCGCCCCTCATGGTAATGATCGCATCCTGCAGATAGGTGCGGAGAGATCCGTTCACCATACCGGAAAGCGTTGAGTGAACCTTGTCGTTCATCTGATTAATCTGCCGGCGGATATGCTTAAGGACAGGGCTTGCATCGTCACTGATCTCATCCTCGTCGACGATACATCTGTTAATCTCGTTTGTAAGCGCCGATACGGGAACCAGCTGTGTGAAATATGCGTCAAGGCAGTCTTCCGTATTGTCGGCGTTATCATGCCGTCCGTAGGCTTTTGCGCGTCCCGCGGCTTCAAGCAGCCTGCAGATACGCAATAGCTCGCCGCTCCCTAATACGCCGCCGATCTCCAGCCGGCGCAGAGAATCATTTACCGGGTTCACCCCGCCGAAGGACGGCCGCCCTTTCTTTACGATACGGGTAAATGAAGCGGCGGTTTCCTCCTGTGCGGTTCTTATCGTCTCGATGTCGGTGTGGGGCTTAAGCCTCCGGCACCGCTCCTTTCCGCCGAAGGAGGAGGCGTGTTCCGTTAAAAGCTCTATGATCTTGTCATATTCTAATTTTGTTAATGTTTTTTTATTCATAATCTTCACCTAGACCTATTCTAACCTATTTGAGACGTAAAGAAAAGGATAAATATTGAACATTTCCGGCCTATCATGTATACTTATAAAAGGAGTGTAAAGGAGAACGGTCACGTATGGATGAACAGAAAATTTCGGAAGAAGAACAAAAGGAGCGGGAACAAAAGGAACCGGAAGAAGAGTATTCTTTTTTGCAGGAAGTAATTAAGGATGAGCTGGGAGCTAAGAAGCTCAGAAGCGGCATCCTGCATATGATCGCGCTGGGCTCCGTATTCGGGATTGTTGCCTGCTTCAGCTTCCAGGTGTCAAAGCCGTGGATCGAAAATAAGCTGGGCGGAGATCCGGAACAGGTTACGATCCCCAGAGATGAGGAAGAGGACGGTGAGGAAGAAGACGGAGCCGAAGCGGACGCAGAGGGAGAAGGCGGCGGAGGCGACGCCCAGGAGAGCGGAGACGACACTCAGGAGAGCACGGCAGCGCCGGCGGAACGGCCGGTTCTTGATGCCGAGAGCTACAGACAGATGCTTCAGTCCCTGAAGGAGGTCGCAAAGGACTCTGCGGACAGTATCGTGGAGATCACCGGTCTTTCTGAGGGAGACGACTGGGAGGAGGATTTAAACGGCAGCAGGCACAGCGTGTCGGGAATCATCGTGGCAGATAACGGTCAGGAGCTTCTGGTGCTGGGAAGAATCTGCCCGGTAAAAAATGCGGAGAGTATCCGTGTAACATTTGCAGGGGGGGACAGATATGAGGCTGCCGTTAAGGCCAGTGATGTGAATCTTGGCCTGTCGGTTTATGCAGTGCCCAGGGCGTCGATTACGGAAGAGACATGGACGAAGATCGATACGGCGGTGCTTGGAAATTCGAACCTTGCGGCAGCAGGAGATACTGCGATCGTTCTGGGGAAGCCCTTCGGCTATGCAAATGCATATGCTTATGGCGTTATATCGGTTGACAAGGCCGATGTGACATTTCTTGACGGACAGTACGAGGTGGTATATACTGATATTTCCGGCTCGGAAGGGGCAAGCGGCGTTCTCGTTAACATGCGCGGCGAGGTGATTGCCGTCGTGAACCAGGAGCTTTTGGAGGAGGATGGAAGAGGTCAGATCGCCGGATACGGTATTTCTGATATCAAGGATGTGATCGAACGCTTGTCAAATGGGCAGGATGTGCCATATATTGGGATATATGGGATCAATGTCACCGAGGATCTGGAGGGGCAGGGACTCCCGAAGGGGATTTATGTAAAGGAAGTGGAGACGGATTCTCCGGCTATGGCGGCAGGGATTCAGAACGGGGACATTATCACGGTGATGGATGACACGGAAATTTTTGATATCGAGGGATATCATGCTATATTAATGAAGAAGAATCAGGGAGAGAGGATCTCCTTTAAGGGATGCCGCCAGGGAACCGGCGGTGAGTATGTGGATATTGATTTTTCGGTTACCGTAGGCGCAAAGAAATAAGACTAAAATTTTAGAAAGAGGAATAGAAAGCATATGAGATATATTAACACACTGGTACCAGGCGAGCTGATCCGAAATGTATATTTGTGCAAAGGGAAACGTTCCGCCGAGACGAGGAACGGAAAGCCCTATGACAATCTGATCCTGCAGGATAAGACAGGAACTCTGGACGGCAAGGTCTGGGATCCGAATTCCAGCGGAATCGCGGATTACGAAGAGAAGGATTTTATCGAGGTATACGGAGAGGTTACAAGCTATAATAACAATCTTCAGCTTAATATCAGGCAGATCAGGAAGGCCGGGGAGGGAGAATACAGCCCGGCGGATTATATGCCGACGACAGATAAAAGCACGGACAGCATGTACCAGGAGCTTGCAGGATATATCGGACAGATTGGGAATACATATCTTAAACAGGCGGTGGAATATTATTTTGTAAAGGACGAAGCATTTATTAAGAAATTCAAAACCCATTCCGCGGCAAAAAGCGTACATCACGGGTTTTCCGGCGGCCTTCTGGAGCACACGTTAAGCGTGGTAAAATTCTGCGAATATATGGCGGGGGCATATCCGATACTTAACAGGGATCTTTTGTACGCCGCTGCGATCTGTCATGATATGGGAAAGATAAGGGAACTGTCTGCTTTTCCGGAAAATGACTACACGGACGACGGCCAGCTTCTCGGACATATCGTGAT